>CAXSEK010000209.1:3640-5855 GCA_964235625.1 uncultured Acetobacteraceae bacterium | reverse complement strand
CTGGGATGCCGAAGACGGTAATTGGTGGCCGATCAACCGGCTAAGAAATATCCCTGAGGAGCTTGAGCGACCGGTCAACGCTACTGGCTTGCATGACACCGCAAAGCATCTAGTCTTTCTTGACTACATGATGTGGTCGTGGGCCTGGGCCATTTCTTGTGCCGATGATGAGACACGGGGCAAAGTAGCCTTAATTGGCGGGTTGCCGGATGGGTATGTTGCAGACAGCTTCGCGGAGTTCATCGAACGATACACAACGGACTGGGTATTAATTAGCCGAGTGGTAACGGCTGCGGAGCCGAACGACCGCTCTTAGCAAGTGTAGGATGGGTGCAACCCATCGCTTTTAAGGCTTTCGGCTCAGCTATGGCTGTCGCTAATATCGGCAGATCGCACCCTTTCTGTGGATGATCGCAGCCACGCCCTGCTACGTCGCACCATCTTCGTATTTGCCGGTGGCTGCGGAGGCGTCACCATGAGCCATGACCGACTATCGGCGGAACCGCGTGCCTGGCGGGACATACTTCTTCACGGTTAACCTGCTGGATCGCAACAGCGACTTGCTTACTCGCCACATCCAAAGCCTGCGCGACGCCGTTCGGCTCGCCCGGGTGCGCGCGGCGTTCCATATCGATGCCTGGGTCGTGTTGCCGGAGCACATGCACTGCGTCTGGACGTTGCCCGATGGCGACGCGGATTTCTCGTCCCGGTGGCAGACCATAAAGACGGGTTTCTCCAAAAGCCTGCAGCCGGGAGAGCATCGGTCAGCCAGCCGGGTCGGTAAAGGCGAGCGTGGCATTTGGCAGCGACGGTTTTGGGAGCACACGATCCGGGACGACCGGGATTACGCCGCGCACGTGGACTACGTTCACTTCAACCCCGTGAAGCACGGCCTCGTGTGCGACGTGCGGGATTGGCCGTATTCGTCGTTTCACCGGCATGTCGCGCGTGGCGGTTATCCCGCTTCTTGGGCCGGCGGATGTCTCGATCTTTTGGGGACGGGCGAGCGTTTGTGATGAGTGGCGGGGTGATGGGTTGCACCCATCCTACGTCGTGGACATGAGTGGCTAGATGATGGGTTGGGGCTGTTGAGGCGCTAGGCGATTATTTCTTCTGCCCGGGCTACGTTTGCTCCTGTGCCCAGGAAGCTGCGGATGTTGCGGACCGCCTGGCGCAGGCGGTGGCTGTTCTCGACCAGGGCGATGCGGACGTGGCCGTCGCCTTGTTCGCCGAAGCCGATGCCGGGGGCGACGGCGACCTTGGCGCGGGCGAGGAGGAGCTTGCTGAACTCGACGCTGCCGAGATGGGCGTAGGCGGGGGGGATGGGGGCCCAGGCGAACATGCTGGCTTCGGGCATCGGCACGGCCCAGCCGGCGGCGTTGAGGCCGCGGACCAGGATATCCCGGCGGTCCCGATACAGGGCGCGCATCTCCGCCACGCAATCCTGCGGGCCGTTCAGGGCGGCGGTGGCGGCGACCTGGATAGGGGTGAAGGCGCCGTAATCCAGGTAGCTCTTCATGCGGGCCAGGGCGGAGATGAGGCGAGCGTTGCCGGCGGCGAAGCCCATGCGCCAGCCGGGCATGGAGTAGGTCTTGGAGAGGGAGGTGAACTCGACCGTGATGTCGCGCGCGCCGGGCACCTGCAGCATCGAGGGGGGGATCTCGTCGCCGAAATAGATCTCGGCATAGGCGAGATCCGACATGATCCAGATGGAGTGCTTGCGGCAGAACGCGACGACTTCCTTGTAGAAGTCGAGTGTCGCGACGTAGGCGGTGGGGTTGGACGGGAAGTTCACGATCAGCGCCGTCGGTGGCGGGACGGAGTGGCGCACCGCCTGGTCCAGCGCGCGCAGCATGGCCTCGCCGGGTTCGGCGGGTACGGAGCGGACAGAGGCGCCGGCGATGATGAAGCCGAACTGGTGGATCGGGTAGGACGGGTTCGGCACCAGGATGGTGTCGCCGGGGCTGGTGATGGCGGCGGCCAGGTTGGCCAGGCCCTCCTTGCTGCCGAGGGTCGCCACCACCTCGGTCTCCGGGTCCAGCTGGACGTCGAAGCGGCGGGCGTAGTAGCCGGCCAGGGCGCGGCGGAGGCCGGGAATGCCCTTGCTGGTGCTGTAGCGGTGGGTGCGCGGGTCCTGCACCGCCTCGATCAGCTTGGCCACGATGTGCGGCGGCGTGGCGCCGTCCGGGTTGCCCATGCCGAGGTCGATGATGTC
>CAXSEK010000209.1:0-3630 GCA_964235625.1 uncultured Acetobacteraceae bacterium | reverse complement strand
GGCGTCGTTGACGGCGGCGAAGACGTAGGGCGGCAGGCGGCGGATGCGGTGGAACTCGCTGGCGGACATGGCTTCCTCTGGGCTTCCTCGGGTAGGCGGAGAGAGGGTTATAGGCTGGCGCTGCCGCCGTGCCCGGCGGCCTCGGCGTGCAGGCGCAAATTGACGGGCGGGATGCCGGCGGTGGACAGCGAGGCAGCGATCGCCTGGGCGCGGCGCAAGGCCAGGTCGAGCGCGCGGGACTGCGAGTCGGCGCCGGGCAGCACGACCTCGCCGTGCCCGGTGACTGTCACCGGCACGCCCTTATGCGCCAGGGCGAACCGGCGCAGGTTCAGCGTGGCAGAGGGCGGCAGCTCGGCGGAACCCGGCGTGAAGAGGACCGCGACCAAGGCAGTGGGGGCCACCGGCACGGGCGTGAAAAGGCTGTCGCCAACCGGCTTCGGGATGGCGGTCGGGCTGAGCAGGGTGTCCAGCAGCGATTTGGGGGGCGCGGCCGGGACGGGCACCGCCGCGGGTGCCACGGGCACGGGAGCAGTGCTGGCGACGGCTTGGCCCGCGACGGGAGCGGCTACGGGTGCGGCAAGCCCGAACCCCGACGGCTCCGGCGGCGGTGCCGCGGCGAGCGAGGGCAGCGGGCCCGAGGTGACGGGCGCCACCACGGCGGGAACGGACGCCAAAGTCGGGATAGGGCTTGCTGGCGTGGCCGCGGCGGCCTGGGGGGCCGTAGCCGATGGGGCCGGCTTAACGGGCGGGGGCGCGGGTGCTGCGTCCACCACCACGTGGTTCGCGTTCGGGTCCGATTCGGCCGGTTTCGGCAGCGCCGGCGGCGGGAGGCGGGGCGCGAGCGGGTTGGCTGCCGCGGTGGCCTCCGCCTGGTCACGCTGCGTCGCAAGCTGGTCGGCGATGCGCTGCTCTTCCAGGATGTTCGGGGCGGGCGGGCGGGTCGGGATGGTGCCCATGTTCGGGAACGGGTCGTTCACGCCGGGTGGCGGCGGGCGCTGCTGCGCGATCGCACCGCCCTGCAAGCCGTGGTACATGTCCTCGCCGACACCGATCGTGCCGCCGCCATGGCAGCCGCCCAGCGCCGCGAGCAGTGCCGCCATACCGGCCGCCCCCGCCGCTTGCCGCAGCCGGAGCACCGCCCTACCGTGTACCAAAGCACGCTCAACCATAAGCCGGTGACCACATCCCCAAGGCACCTTGTCTAGCGGGACGTGAACCCGACGGGAAGGACAACATGCCGGATCACGGCGCCTCCGACACCCCCTCTCGCCCGCTCTCCGCCGACCCGGCGCAGCTCGGACGCTCGATGGCCGACATCGCCGAACGCTCGCAGCGCATTGTGGGCGAGTGGCTGAAGCGGCAGGGCGGCAGTGTGGGCAACCCGGATCCGCTGCATCTCGGCACGGCGTTCATGGAAATGACCGCCCAGCTGATGAGCAACCCGGCCCGGCTGATGCAGGCGCAGATCGGCTTCTGGCAGGATTACATGACGCTTTGGCAGAACACGGCGCGCCGTATGATCGGCGGCACCGAGGACGCCAAGCCCGTCATCCAGGCCGACCCGAAGGACAAGCGGTTCCGCGACGACGCGTGGAAAGAGAACGAGGTGTTCGACTTCATCAAGCAGTCCTACCTGCTCTCCGCCCGTTTCGTGCAGGACGTGGTGGGCCAAGCGGAGGGGCTGGACCGCAAGACCGCTCAGAAGGTCGATTTCTACTCGCGCCAGTTCATCGACGCGATGAGCCCGTCCAACTTCCTGCTCACCAACCCCGAGGTGCTGCGCAAGACGGCGGAGACGGGGGGGGAGAACCTGATCCGGGGCTTGAACAACCTGCTGGGCGATCTGGAGCGCGGCCGCGGCAAGCTCGCGATCAAGATGACGGACATGGACGCGTTCAAGGTCGGCGAGAACATCGGCGTGTCGCCGGGCAAGGTGGTGTTCCAGAACACGCTGATGCAGCTGATCCAGTACAGCCCGTCGACAGATCAGGTGTTGAAGCGGCCGCTGCTGATCCTGCCGCCCTGGATCAACAAGTTCTACATCCTGGACCTGCGCCCCAAGAACAGCTTCGTCCGCTGGGCGGTGAGCCAGGGGCACACCGTGTTCATGGTCAGCTGGGTAAACCCGGACGCCGCCTTGGCCGAGAAGGGCTTCGAGGACTACATGCACGAGGGCGTGTTGGCCGCCCTCGCCGCCATCGAGCGTGCGACCGGCGAGCGCCAGGTGAACGCGATCGGCTACTGCCTGGGGGGCACGCTGCTGGCCAGCACCCTGCCCTGGATGAAGCGCCACGGCGACGACCGCATCCAGACGGCGACGTTCTTCGTCACCATGACCGACTTCGCCGAGGCGGGCGAGCTGGGCGTGTTCATCGACGAGGAGCAGCTCTCGCAGCTGGAGGCCAAGATGGACCGGGAGGGCGTGCTGCAGGGGGCCGACATGGCGCAAACCTTCAACATGCTGCGCGCCAACGACCTGATCTGGTCCTTTGTGGTGAACAACTACCTGCTGGGCAACGAGCCGTTCCAGTTCGACCTGCTGTATTGGAACAGCGACGCGACCCGGATGCCGGCACGCATGCATAGCTACTACCTGCGCAACATGTATCACTCGAACAAGCTGGCGCAGGGCGAGTTGGAGCTGGCGGGCGAGCGGATCGACCTCGGCACGGTGGACATCCCGGCCTATTTCGTCTCGACGCGGGAGGACCACATCGCGCCCTGGCGCAGCACCTATCGCGGCACGCAGCTATTGGGTGCGCCGGACCATCGGCAGACCCGGTTCGTGCTGGCGGCGAGCGGGCACATCGCGGGGGTGGTAAACCCGCCGGATGGGGGGAAGTACAGCCATTGGGTGAACGCGGACCTGCCGGCGACGCCCGAGGCCTGGTTCGAGGGCGCGCAGGAGATGGCCGGGTCGTGGTGGCCGGACTGGCAGCGCTGGGTTCTGGGGTTTGGCAGTGAGACGGTGGCGGCGCGGGTGCCCGGGGAGGGTGCGCTGCCGGCGATCGAGGATGCGCCGGGGAGTTACGTGCGGGTGAAGGCTTAGGCCGGCACAGGAGATTGGCCGTGCGCTTCAGGACGAACGGTTACAGCGTCAAAGTGGCCCTTCGATCGGCATCAGCGCACTAGGAACGGCATCGAGCTTCGCGCTACCCGTTGCGGGCCGGTACACTGGGGTTCCGTGCACGTTCGGGTAGGTCGCTAGCGCGCTCTGCGCCGCGGCATCATTGTGCCCGAGCGCCATCCTTGCGGCGGCACTCGCTGGATCGAAGTAGAATGTGAGGTCGCCGATATAAGTAATGGACCCACTGTCCACAGTGAACGAGCGTGCAGGGTCGCGCACCGGAGAGCCGGCGCTGCCCGGCAAGCTGAAGAAACTGCTCGCGGCCGCTGTGTTGAAGGTCGTGACGACACGCGTCCGCCCAGCCTGGTAGCCGATGAACTCCACAGTGTAGCGCCCAGGTGGGACAGACAGTATCTTGTAACGTAATTGGTCAGGCATACAGTCGCTCAGCGCACCGTTGAGCAGTCCCCGCGATGCTTCGCAGATGTTGACGCGTCGGCTGAAGCGAGCGAACCGGCCATCAGTGGACATCTGTCTGATCTGGACATCGTAGACCGGATGAA
>CAXSEK010000208.1:0-5869 GCA_964235625.1 uncultured Acetobacteraceae bacterium | reverse complement strand
CCGATTTCTTCAGCTTCGGCACCAACGACCTGACGCAGACCGCCTTCGGCCTGTCGCGTGACGACGCGGGCAAGTTTCTGCCGAGCTACGTGGACCAGGGCATTCTGCCGAAGGACCCGTTCGTGTCGATCGACGTCGAGGGGGTGGGCGCGCTGGTGCGCATCGCGGTCGAGAAGGGCCGGCACACGAAGAACGACCTGAAGATGGGCATATGCGGCGAGCATGGCGGCGACCCGGCCTCCATCGCGTTTTGCGAGGAAGCGGGGTTGGACTACGTGTCCTGCTCGCCGTACCGCGTGCCGGTGGCCCGGCTGGCGGCGGCGCAGGCGGCGCTCGGGGCAACGGGGGATAAAACGGCATAGCTGGAGCACGCTAGGGCATGCACACTTCCAGCAAGCGCTGAACGACCTCCCTCTCCCGCCCTTCATGGGAGAGGGAGAAGACTTCGAATGCCAGCCAAATGCGATAGCCCTGCCTCGCGGAGGGAAGGATCACCAGGTCTGCCGCGCTAACCCGTTCCTTGATCATCGCATCGCAAGCCACAGTATCCACACTCATGACGCGCATTTTCATCACCGGATCGTCGGACGGCCTCGGCCGCAACGCCGCGAAGCTGCTTGTCGAACAGGGCCATGCCGTCGTGCTGCACGCCCGCAACCAGGCCCGTGGCCGGGACGCGATGGCCGCGGTCCCGGGGGCCGAGGCGGTGACCACCGGGGACCTCGCGAGCATCGCCCAGACGCGGGGACTGGCCGAGCAGGTCAACGCGCTCGGCCGGTTCGACGCGGTGATCCACAATGCGGCCATCGGCTTCCGGGAGCGCCGCCGCATCACGACGGAGGACGGGCTGGCGCACGTATTTGTGGTGAACACGCTGGCGCCCTACCTCCTGACGGTGCTCATCCAGCGGCCCCAGCGTCTGGTGTATGTCAGCTCCGAGCTGCACCGGCGCGGCGATGCTAGCTTGGAGGACCTGAACTGGGAGCGCCGGCCGTGGCGGGGCAACCAGGCCTATTCCGACACCAAGCTGCACGATGCGTTGCTGGCCTTCGCCGTGGCCCGGCGCTGGCCCGGGGTGCGGAGCAACGCGCTGGAGCCGGGCTGGGTGGCCACCAAGATGGGCGGCGCGCACGCGACCGGGGACCTGGACGCGGGCCACCGCACCCAGGCATGGCTCGCCGCCTCGGACGACCCGGGTGCGGACGTGACGGGCGGCTACTTCTTCCATATGAGCCCCCGCAAGCCGAGCGGCGCGCTGCATGACACCATCCGTCAGGACATGTTGCTGGCCACCTGTGCGCGCCTGACCGGCGTGGCGTTGCCGGACGGGTGAGCACCGCCCACGTCGCCGGTAATGGCCCGCCCGGCCGTAGCCGAATTGCGGCGAGCCTTTGCCCCTTCCCGCCCGGAACTGTTACAGGACGCTGCGTGCGCATCCTGTTCATCACCGCCACCCGCATTGGGGACTCCGTCCTCTCCACCGGCCTTCTGGACCACCTGGCGCGGGCCAATCCCGCGGCACGGTTCACCATTGCGTGCGGGCCGGTGGCGGAGGGCGTGTTCGCCCGCATGCCCGCGCTGCAACGCATCCTGGTCGTGGACAAACGCCGCTACGACCGCCACTGGCTGACCCTGTGGACGCAGACGGTGACCACGATCTGGGACTTGGCGGTGGATCTACGCGGTTCGGCCGTTACGCTGCTGCTGCCGGCCCGGCGCCGGGCGATCATGCGCGGCGGGCGGCGGCCGGGCCACCGGCTGGGCCATCTGGCGGGGGTGCTCGGCCTGGTCGAGCCGCCGATGCCGGTCACCTGGACCAACGCCGCCGACCAGGCTCGGGCGGCGGCCCTGTTGCCGGGCGACGGTCCGTATATCGCGTTGGGGCCGACCGCCAACTGGTCCGGCAAGATCTGGCCCGCGGACCGGTTCGTGGCCCTGTTCCGCGCGCTGGAGCCGGCGCTGCCCGGTGCGCGGGCAGCCATCTTTGCCGGGCCGGGAGAGGCGGAACGGGCGATGGCGGCCCCCGTACTAGCCGCGTTGCCCGGCGCGGTGGACCTGGCGGGTCGCCTCAGCCTGCCGGAGGCCGCCGCGTGCCTGGCGCGGTGCCGGCTGTTCGTCGGCAACGATTCCGGCCTGATGCACCTGGCGGCGGCCGCCGGCACGCGCACGCTTGGACTATTCGGGCCGACCTCGGCCAGCGAGTATGCCCCGAGCGGCCGGCGCACTGCTGCCGTCGTGGCACCCGGCCCAGCCGGTCGCAGCCCAATCGAGGGGTTGGCGGTCGACCAGGTCCTGGCCAGCGCCCGGGGGCTGCTCGGATGAGGGTTGCCCACCTCATGGCAGGCGCCCCTCATGGCGGGGCGGAGCTGTTCTACGAACGCCTCGTCCTCGCCCAGCATCGCGCCGGGGACACCGTGCTGGCCGCCATCCGTACCGACGCCGCCCGTGCCGCCCGTCTCGCTGCCGCGCCCTGCGTGCAACTGCCGTTCGGCGGCGCGTTCGACCTCTCGACCCGATCGCGCCTGCGCGTGGCGCTGACCCGCTTCGCCCCCCGCGTGGCCGTCGCCTGGATGAACCGCGCCGCCCGGTTCGCGCCCAAAGGCGGCTGGGTGCTGGTCGGGCGGCTCGGCGGCTATTACGACCTGCGGTACTACCGGCACTGCGACCATCTGGTCGGCAACACCCGCGCCCTCGCCCAGTGGATCACCGCCGAGGGCTGGCCCGCCGCGCGCACGCACTATCTGCCGAACTTCGCGCCCGACCTGCATGCCGCCCGGCCCGACCGGCTCGGCATCCCACCTGGGCGGCGCATCGTTCTCGCCCTCGGCCGGCTGCATGCGAACAAGGCATTCGACGTGCTGATCCGCGCCCTGCCCCACCTTCCCGGCACCCACGCCGTGATTGCGGGAGAAGGTCCGGAGCGCGCCGGCCTCGAGGCACTGGCCCGTCAGCTGGGGGTGGCGGACCGCGTCTTGTTCCCCGGCTGGCGGGAGGATACGGCGGGCTTGCTCGCAGCCGCCGACGTGCTGGCCTGCCCGTCCCGCCACGAGCCGCTGGGCAACGTGGTGGTGGAAGCATGGTCCGCCGGCCGGCCCGTCGTTGCCGCCTCCGCGTCTGGGCCGCGCGAATTGATCCGCCCCGGCGAGGACGGGTTGCTGGTGCCGCCGGAGGACGTGGAGGCGCTGGCGACCTCGCTGCGCCTGGTGCTGGAGAATGGCAGCTTCTCCGCCCGTCTGGCCGAGAGTGGCCGGGCGCGCTATCTGGCCGAGTTCGCCGAGGCGCCGGTGCTGGCGCAGTGGCGTGGTTTCCTGGCCGCCGTGGAGAAGCCCGCATGTGCGGCATAGCGGGGCTGAGCCTGGGGACCGGGTCGGCCCCGCCCTCGCCCGCCACGCTCGGGGCGCTGACGGCGGCGCTGGCCCATCGCGGGCCGGAGGGGGAGGGGCACCATGCCGTCAGCCGCTGCGCGCTGGTGCATACGCGGCTCGCTTTCATTGACCTGGAGACCGGCGACCAGCCGCTGTTCTCCGGCCCGGTGGCCTTGGTCGCCAATGCCGAGATCTACAACTACCGCGAACTCTCGGCGGGGATGGCACTCGCCACCGGCAGCGACTGCGAGCCGCCGTTGCATCTCTGGCGCCGGCACGGTGGCGCCTACGCCGAAGGGTTGCGCGGCATGTATGCCATCGCCATCCACGACCGTGCCACCCGCAGCCTGACGCTCTCGCGCGACCGGTTCGGGATCAAGCCGCTGTATACCGCGACCATCCCGGGGGGTCTCGCCTTCGCGTCGGAGCCGCAGGCGCTGCTCGCCGCCGGATTGGCGGACCGCGCCATACGCCCGGCGGCGCGTGACGAGCTGTTGCAGATGCAGTTCACCACGGGGGCGGACACGATCTTCCCCGGCATCCAGCGCGTGCTGCCCGGCGAGACGCTGCGCGTGGTGGACGGCCACGTGGTGGACCGCACCCGGTTGGCCGCACTGCCGGCCGGTCCGCCGGAGACGATCGGAGAAGAGGCCGCGCTGGTGCGGCTGGATGCGGCGCTGGAGCAATCGGTGGACCTGCACCAGCGCAGCGACGTGCCGTACGGCATGTTCCTGTCCGGCGGCGTGGACAGCGCCGTGGTGCTGGCGTTGATGGCGCGGCTGAACGACCGGCCGGTGCTGGCCTACACCGCCGGGTTCGACGTGCCCGGTGCCGCCGACGAGCGGGCCCAGGCCGCCACCGTCGCGCGCGCGGTGGGCGCCCGGCACGAGACGGTGAGCGTGACGGAGGCGATGGTGTGGCAGCATCTGCCGCAGATCGTCGGGTGCATGGACGACCCGGCGGCCGATTATGCGATCATCCCCACCTGGTTCCTGGCGCAGCGGGCGCGGCAGGACGTTAAGGCAGTGCTGTGCGGCGAGGGCGGGGACGAGATCTTCGGCGGCTATGGCCGCTACCGCAGCGCGATGCGGCCCTGGTGGCGCGGCGGCCGAAGCATGCGCATCCGCGGCACCTTCGACGGGTTGGGCGTGTTGCGCACCACAGCCCCCGCCTGGCGCGATGGCATCGCCGCCGCCGAAGTGCGGGAAGCGGCAGGCGGGCGTACCCGGCTGCAGGTGGCGCAGGCGACCGACATCGCCGACTGGCTGCCGCACGACCTGCTGTTGAAACTGGACCGCTGCCTGATGGCGCATGGCGTGGAGGGCCGCACCCCGTTCCTGGACAGCGGCGTGGCGGCGGCGGGGTTCCGCCTGCCGGACGCGCTCAAGGTGCAGGACGGGCGCGGCAAATGGCTGCTGCGGCGCTGGCTGGAGCAGCATCTGCCGGCGGCGCGGCCGTTCGCGCCGAAGCAGGGGTTCACGGTGCCGGTAGGCGCCTGGATCGCCGGGCAGGGTGCCAGGCTGGGTCCGCTGGTGGCCGCCCAACCGGGTGTGGCCGCGATCGCCGACCCGGAGCGGGTAACGGCGCTGTTCCGCAACGCGGATGGCCGGCGGGAGGGCTTCGCGGCCTGGACGCTGCTGTTCTACGCGCTATGGCACCGGGCGCACGTGGAGGGCAGGCGGGTTGCGGGGGATGTCTGGGAGGTGTTGGGCTCCGTGTGACCCACCCCAACCGCTAACGCTTCCGCCCACCATGCCCACCTATCGGGCGCGGCAGGCTCGACCAGCCGGGTCCTGGCAGCGTAAAAACCGGGGCCCACCGCCACCCGGACGCAACACCGAGGCATCCATGGACAAGCCGATCACTATCGACCGCACGGAGACCATCCTTAAGCCGGAGCGGCCCAAGCTGCACAAGGTCATGCTGGTCAATGACGACTATACGCCGCGCGAGTTCGTGGTGCGCGTGCTGCGGGCTGAGTTCGCCATGAGCGAGGAACAGGCGCGGCGGGTGATGATCACGGCACACCAGCGCGGCGTATGCGTGGTCGGCGTGTTCACCAAGGATGTGGCGGAGAGCAAGGCCACCCATGCTACCGACCTGGCCCGCAAGGAGGGCTACCCGCTGATGTTCACCACGGAGCCGGAGGAGTGATGCCGCATTTCGACCTGCTGATCCGCAACGGCACCGCCGTGCTGCCCTGGGGTGAGTTTGCGGCCGATATCGGCGTGCGCGATGGGCGAATTACGGCGATCGGCGCCACCGGCACCGCGGACGAGATGATCGACGCCACGGGGCTGCACGTGCTGCCCGGCCTGATCGACCCGCACGTGCATTTGCGGGATCCGGGGGACCCGGCGATCGAGACCCTGCCCACCGGTACCCGTGCCGCCGTGCTGGGCGGGCTGGCCGCCGTGTTCGACATGCCCAACACCAGCCCCGCCATCACCAGCGCCGAGCGGGTGGCCTGGAAGCAAGGCTACGCGGAGGCCAACAGCTGGTGC
>CAXSEK010000207.1:0-5917 GCA_964235625.1 uncultured Acetobacteraceae bacterium | reverse complement strand
TCCATCTTTGCCTCGGGGCCAAGCACGGCCACCGCGGCGGCATGGCACATATCGACCTCCAGCCCATGCCAGGTCCCGTCGCGTGCCGGGAAGGCCAGACCGGGGCGGATGGTGGCGCCGCAATGCACGACACCTTCGGACCGGATCCGGTCCAGCCGGCTGCCAGCTTGGCTGGCGAGGGGGGCGGCGAAGCAAAGGCAAAGACCGAACAGCAGACAGCGCATCAAGCAGCTTTCAATGGATACCGGCCTTCAGCCGCGAACGGCGGGGCGGGATAGCAGGTTGGGACGGGACTACCGTATCGCTGCGGCAGTCCCGTTGTTCGTCAGTGTGGGTAGGTCGCCGGGCGCGGATTGAAGTCGGAGGGTGCCGGGTTGCTGTAGCCGGCCACGGTGTCCTCCGTCGTGATGCCGAGGGCCGAGCAGCCCGCGCCACCGAAATGCGGCAGGGCGGCGATCGTCGCCGGCGCGATCATGGCGTAGCTCGCCGGGATGGCGGGCGCATACCCCATCAGGCGGTTCGGATCGAAGCCGGACAGCAGGTTGCCCGTCCCCGGCGTCTGGTCATCATGCGGGCCGAGGTTGGTCTGGGTGATCCCGTGCTGCGCGTAGGCAGCGCCCTGGCCGGTCAGGCGCGCCTGCAGCTCGTCCGGCAGGTCGGCCAGCGGCGGCAGGTTGAACACGGCATCGATCAGCTTGATGACCGAGTTGTGGTCACCCTCCTCGCGCGAGGTGGCGTGGGCGCGGCCGTATGGCGAGATCAGGATCAGCGGGATGCGCGGCCCGCGGGACAAAGGCAAGCCGGTGGGATCGAAGGACAGGATGCGCGGCGGGACATGGTCGTAGTCACCCTCGCTCTCGTCGTACGTGATGACGATCGCGCTCTGACCCCAATACGGGCTGCTCGCGATGGCGTTGACCTCGCGGGCGATCAGCGACTCGCTGATCTCGGAGTCGGAGTAGGCGGGATGGTCGTCATCGCCGACGAAGTTCTTCTGCACGATCGCCGCCTCGGCGTTCTGCGCCGTGCCGGACGGGAAGTTGGTCGTGTTGAACGCCGGCACCATGCCGGCGATGTTGTTGTAGCCGCCGCGCACGTAGATCACGCCGCCACCGGCCGGCATGTTATCGTTGCCCATGTCCGTGAAGAAGTCACCAAGGCCCTTGAGGTTCTGGCTCATCTGCGGGTTGTTCGAGATGTAGCCGAAATACTGCGCGCCGTTGTGGTGGCCGACGTAGCTGCTGTGCGAAGCGGTGGCACTCGTGTCGGTCGGCTCGTGGTCGTAGCCTTCCTCGTACCAGCGCCAGGCGAATTGCTGGCGGCCCAGGCTGGTGACGTAGGGCACGTCCTGCTGCACGTCGGCCAGGTCCGTGCTGGCGGCGGTATCGGCGCCGGTGACGGTGGTCAGGCTGCCGCCGGCCAGGGTCAGCGGCAGGCTCGCGAAGGTCAGGTTCTGCGACACGTTGGACACGGCCTGGTTCTCCCTCGCGGCGTTGGCCGGCTGCTTCTGCGGGCTGCTCGCGGGGGTGCCGGTGTCCAGCACCGAGCCCCAGAACGCGATCGGGTCGCCCGTCACCGGGATGTTGGTGCCCGCCTGGGCCGTGTGCTTGACATACTGCGTGTCGCCGGACTGGCCGGAGATCATCGCGATGGCGTTCGGCGTGGACGGCCCGACCGTGGTCTGGAAGATGTTGTCGAACAGCGTGAAGCGGGCGGCGTAGTTCCACATGAACGGGATGGTGTTGCAGTCCACGTATGCCATTGCGAGTTCGCCGAACTCCTTCGCCTCGAGCGGCGGCACGGTGGCGCCGGCCGGCGTGTATTTCTGCTCCTCGACGACGGAGAACATGTCCATCTTCGGCGTGCCGGTGCCGTTCGGCAGGTCCATTTTAGTGGCCATGCGCGCGTGGCCGTGGTCGATGTCGTCCAGGTCCTGCGGGTGCATGGCGTAGGGGATCAGGAACGGCTGCTGCGTCGCCGCCGAGCCGTCCGTGTTCAGGAAGGCCTGCGCGAAGCCCGGCGTGTTGGCCGCCGAGCGCGGGTTCACGCCGTCGGAGAACAGGCCGTTGGCACCGGGGAAACTACCGAAATAATGGTCGAACGAGCGGTTCTCCTGGAACAGCACGAAGACATACTTGACCCGCTTGCGCAGCGCCGCGACCAGTTGGGCCTGGGTAAGCTGCGGGTCGGACGCCGGGTTACGGAAATACGTGGCGTAGGGACTGCCTGGCGTCTGCAGCGGCTGCCCGATCACGACCGGAGACGGCGCGGTCTGCGCCATCCCCGCCATCGGGCACAGCAGGCCGACGGACACAAGGGCGGAGCAAGTTCGAAGGGTGAAGCGTCGCATGGATTTCCTCATTGGAACGTGGCGGCATAGGCGCATAGCCGGGCCGCCGGTGGTGTGAACAGCCTATGGCAGTTTCGCTGTCGGGTTAGGCGGCGGCGAGCTGCTTGACCCGGGCATTCAACCTGGTCCGGATCCGGTCCAGCACGTAACCATCGGTCACCCGCTCAGCGCAGTAGACGGCGTCGGCCGCCGTGGCGCCGCCATACAGCGCGGCGTATTCGGCGGCATTGCTGAACATCGCCCGGCTGTCGTCGTCGACGAAGGTTTCCGCCGGGGCACCGTTGGCCCAAACGGTGTCATGCCGGGCCAACTCGATGTGGATGTATTCCACCAACGCCAGTCCGGTCTCGCGCAGGATCGTCGAGCCATTCACCAGTTCGCCGGCGGGCACCAGCACGCCATCGACCAGCAAGGCGTGGGCCGGGGAGACGACCAGGTCGGTATGCGGCACGCCCGCGTCCAGGGCGCCCGCGCGGATGCGCACCGGCAGCAGCGCCGGGCGGCCGCGCAGGAAGCGCGCGGCGTAGCTGCGGCGGCCGATCCAGCGCACCGGCTCGGCTGTGAGGTTGCCGGTGATGACACGGTCGCCGATCGCCAGATCCTCCACTACCACTTCGCCGCGGTCCGTGCGGATCAGGGTGCCGGGGCAGTAGCAGGCCGGCGTCGTGTTGGCGGCGAACACATGCTCGACGCCGTTCGCGTCGGCGTAGGTTCCCACAATCTCGCCGGCGTCGTTGATCGCCATTGGCTGCGTGTTCACCGAGCCCGCCGGGTTCAGCAGGCTGATCATCCCGCCATCGTCGACGAAGCCCTGGTTCAGGCCGGAGATGGTGGCGTAGCCAATCACCGTGCCGGCGTCGTTCACGCCCGTCGCGACGGTGAAGGTGCTGCCGCTGACGGCGAGTTGTGTGAGCGTGCCGTTGAAGTCGGTAAAGCCGTAGGTGTTCGTGCCGTCGCTGTAGGTGCCGACGACCTCGCCCCCGGCGTTCACCGCGCCGACGGCCGTGCTGACGGAGCCAACCGGGTCGATCGTGCCGTAGACGCCGGCGATGTCGGTGAAGCCGTGCTGCACGCCGGCGCTGTCGATATACTCGCCGACGATCTCGCCCGCGTTGTTCAGCCCGGTCACCTGCGTGGAGGCGGCGCTCGTCACCGTGACGGCGCTGGTGATCCCGGCGGACGTGGCCACGAAGCCGATCGACCCGGTGTTGCCGACGATCTCGCCACCGGCATTGATCGCCACCGGCTCGACCCCGGCGGGCAACGAGCCGAACTTCGTCACCGTGCCGGCGGAGTCCACGAAGGCCTCGCCATTGGCCGCGTTGCCGGCCGAACCGAAGCCCACGAACGCGCCGCTGTCGTTCACGGCCGTGACGTCGGTGCTGGCCGTACCCGGGGCGGTGAACGAGGTGATCGTGCCGGCGATGTCGGTGAAGCCCTGCGCGTTGCCGTTCGCGTCGGCATAGGTGCCGACGATCTCGCCGCTGCCGTTCAGCGCCACGGTCTGCACGCCGCCGGACACGACGGGATCGATCGTGGTGATGCTGTAGGACGGCGCCACGGACGCGATGAAGGCGTGCTCCACACCGGTGGCGTCGTCGTCGGTGCCGACGACCTCGCCGGCGTTGTTGATCCCGGCCGGGCTGGTGTTGACCGAGCCGGTCGGGTCGAAGGCGTCGATCACGCCGCCCAGGTCGATGAAGCCGTGCTGGTTGCCGCTGGCATCGAGATCGTACCCGACCACGGTGCCAGCGTCGTTCACGCCGGTGACCACGGCGAAGGTGTCGCCGAAGGGCTGGATCTCGGTGATGCTGCCGTTGATGTCGGTGAAGCCGGCCGTGTTGCCGGATGCGTCGACGTAGGTGCCGACGATCTCGCCGCCGGCCGTCACGCCGGCCACCGTGGTGGACTGCGACCCTGCCGGGTCGATCGTGACCAGGCCGGCCGAGCCGCTGGTAAAGCCGTGCTGCACGCCGCTGGCATCGATATAGTTACCGAAAACCGTGCCCGCGGACGTAACGCCGGACGCCGTGACGGACTCGGCACCGAAGATGGTAACGGGCGTGTAGGTGCCGTTCTGGAAGGTGAAGGCACCCGTATCGGTGTTGCCCAGGACCTCGCCGGCGGTGTTGATCGCCACCGGCTCCACGTCCGTGCCGGGCTGGGCGATCGTCGTGGTCGAGCCGACCTGGGCCACGAAGCCGGACGCGTTGGACAGGCCCGGGTTGCTGGTGTTGAAGGCGTAGCCGACGATCGCACCGCCATTGCTCACGGCGGTGACGTCCGTCGTGTTCGCGCCGGACACGTCGAACGTGGAGATCACGCCATCGATATCGGTGAAGCCGTGGGTGACCTGGTTGGTGTCGACATACGTCCCGGCGACCTCGCCGGAATCATTGATTGCCGCCGAGACGACCGTCCCGGAAAGGACGGGGTCGAACTCGGTATAGCTGTAGGTGTTCGCGCTCACGATAAAGCTCCTGTGGCGATGGCGAAGGGGATAGGCGAGGGCCGGGTCTCGTCGAACAGCAGCAGCCGTCCGGCATTGCCCAGCCCGAGCAGGGTGCTGAAATTGTGCAACAGGGCGGCGACGACCGCCCCCTCCGCACCCAGCAGCCCGGCAGCGGCGGCAGCGATCAGCACGGCGGTCCAGCCGAGCCCGATCGCGACGTTGACGTGGATGGTGCGGCGGCATCGGCGGCTGAGCCGGATCGCGGTGCCCAGGCGCCGCAGGTCGCTGGCCATCAGCACCATGTCGGCGGAGGCGAGGGCCGCATCCGTGCCGCCGGCGCCCATGGCGATGCCGACGGCGCCCGCCTTCAGCGCCAGCGAGTCGTTGATGCCGTCACCCACCACCAGCGGACGGTGGCCGGCGGCGATCTCGGCCAGCACGCGGGCCAGCTTGCCCTGCGGCAATACCTCGGCCTCGACCTCGGCGATCCCCACCGTATCGGCGACCCGGCGGGCCACCGCGGCGCGGTCGCCGGTCAGTAGCACTTGCCGGTCCAACCCGAGGGCGGCGAGGTCCCGCACGGCCTCCGCCGCTTCCGGGCGGGCCTGGTCGGCGAACAGCAGCCAGCCCAGGAAGCGGTTTCCTAGGGCGACGCCGGCTATCGGCCCGTCATGCGCGGGCGGCAATGGCGTCGCGATGCCGAGCGCGGTGAACAGGTCCGGCCGGCCCAGTGCAGCCCGCTCGCCGGTGGCGACAAGGGTGCCGGTCATGCCCTGCCCGCCCGCCTCGTGCACGTCGGCCAGGGCGATGGTGTCGGCCGCCAGCGCGCCGGCGGCCCGGCTGACGGGATGGTTGCTGCCCATTCCCAGGCTGGCCGCGACCTGGTGCAACAGGCCGGCTTCCACACCGGGTTCGGGCTGGGCCTCGACCAGCGCCAGCGCCCCCGTCGTGATTGTGCCCGTCTTGTCGAACACCACGGAGGTGACCTCCGCCAGGTGCTCGAGGAAGGCAGCGCCCTTGATCAGGATGCCGTGCCGCGCCGCCACCGCGATGGCCGCCACCGCGGTCGCCGGGGCGGCCAGCACCAGGGCGCAGGGGCAGGCGGCGACCAGCAC
>CAXSEK010000206.1:0-5984 GCA_964235625.1 uncultured Acetobacteraceae bacterium | reverse complement strand
CGCCGGCGTGGACCCGCGCATGCTGCCGACGCGCTCCGCCCTCACGCTGGCCGAACGTGCCGCCGACGACCTGCTGCGCCGCCACCGGCAGGACCATGGCGACTGGCCCCGCTCCGTGGTGCTGAACGTCTGGGGCACCGCCGCCATGCGCACCGGCGGGGAGGACATCGCGCTCGCCCTGCTGTTGCTCGGCGTGCGCCCGGTCTGGGACGCCGGCTCCGGCCGCGTGAACGGCTTCACCGTCACCCCAATCGCCGAGCTGGACCGCCCGCGGGTGGACGTGACGCTGCGTATCTCCGGCCTGTTCCGCGACGCTTTCGCCACCCAGGTCACGCTGTTCGACGCCGCCGCCGCTGCCGTGGCCGCGCGGGACGAGGCCGCCGACTGGAACCCGCTCGCCGGCCAGCCTGGCCCCCGCGTGTTCGGCCCGGCGCCGGGCCAGTACGGCGTTGGCGCCGACTGGCTCGCCGCATCGCTGACCAGCTACGGCGCGCAGGGCGACGTTGCCGACCCAGCTGCCCTGGCAACGCGGGTGCGGGCGGCCGACGCATTCCTCCACGTGCAGGACCATGCGGAGACGGATTTGCTGGACGGCCCCGAATACGCCGCCCATCTTGGCGGTTTCGCGGCTGCGGCGGCGTCCCTCGGGGCCTCCCCGGCGCTCTACCACTACGACGGCACCGCCCGCAGCGTGGCCGAGCAGGTGCGCCGCGTGGTGCGGGGCCGCGCCGCCAACCCGGCCTGGCTCGCCGGTATGATGCGCCACGGCCATGCCGGCGCCGCCGAGATCACCCGCGCCGTGGACGCGCTGGCCGCCTTTGCCCAGACTCTGCCGGACCGGTTCGACCGCCAGTTCGATCTGCTTTACGACGCGACGCTCGGCTCGGCGGAGGTGGACAGCTTCCTGCGCAGTGAGAACCCGGACGCGCACGCCGCCATCCGCGCGCGGTTCAGCGGGATGCGGGCCGCCGGGCTGTGGCACCCGCAGCGCAACGACGTCGCCGCATGATCCGCGGCTGGTGCCCCACCGTGCACGCACCGATGCCCTCCGGTGACGGCCTGCTCGCCCGCGTCAAGCCGTTCGGCGACCGCCTGCCCCGCCCAGCCCTGGCCGCGTTGGCCGAGGCGGCAAACGCGTTCGGCAACGGCACCATCGAGCTGACCAGCCGCGGCAACCTGCAGATCCGCGGCGTGCACGACCCGGCAGCCTTCGCACGCGCGATGGTGCAAGCGGGCCTGGCCGACCCCGATCCGGAGCGCGAAGCCCGCCGCAACGTGACCGCCCTGCCCGGCTGCGACGAGGCGCTAGTGGCGGACGTGGAGGCGCTGCTGTCGGCCACACCCGGGCTGGCGCCGAAGTTCGGCGTGGTGGTTCGCGGGACGCAGATCCTAGTCGGCAGCATAGAACTCGAAGGCGTCGAGGCGCTGCGCATTTATCTAAACACCGTCATACCAAGGCTCGACCCTGGCATCCACGGTGTGACGCAGCCACCGTCGGTAGGGCCCGGATCCGGTGTTAATGCAAATTCCATGAGCTGGCGCCGATCCGACGCCGTGGATGCCAGGGTCAAGCCCTGGTATGACGGAGGCGCACACCTCCTCTACCCCCCCTTCGGCCAAACCGACGCTACCACCCTGGCCACCCTTGCCACCCTCGCCCTCGAAATCCGCACCACCCCCTGGCGCGCCTTCCTCTCCCCCGTTCTCGCCCCCGGCTTCGCCACCGCGCCCGGCACCATCACCGCCTGCCCCGGCGCCCCGTCCTGCTGCAGCGGCACCACGCCCGCCCGCGCCGACGCCGCCCTGCTACGAGCCGCCGGGTTCACCCATCTGCACGTCTCGGGCTGCGCCAAGGGCTGCGCCTACCCGCGCGCCACCACCACCCTCACCGGCCGCGACGGGCGCTACGACCTGATCCGCCACGGCCGCGCTGGCGACACGCCGGACCTGACCGGCCTCACTTTGGCCGAAGCGATGGCAGCGCTGTGACTTACGACTACATCCGCGACGGCGCCGCCATCTACGCGCAGTCCTTCGCCACCATCCGGGCCGAGACCGACCTCACTGGCCTCACCCCGGCTGAGGCGCGGGTCGCCGTGCGCATCGTCCACGCCGCCGGCGACACGGCCGTGGCAAGCGACCTGTTGTTTTCGCCCGGCTTCACCCAGGCCGCCCAGGCGGCATTACGCTCCGGCGCCCCCATCCTGTGCGACGCCAACATGGTCGCCCACGGCATCACCCGCGGACGGCTGCCCGCCGGCAACGCCGTGATTTGCACGCTGGCCGACCCGGCCACCCCCGCTCGCGCCCGCGAGATCGGCAACACCCGCTCCGCCGCGGCGATGGATCTGTGGGGCGAGCGGCTGGCCGGCGCCGTGGTGGCGATCGGCAACGCGCCTACCGCGCTGTTTCACCTGCTCGAACTGCTTGACGCCGGCGCGCCCCACCCTGCGGCCATCATCGGGCTACCCGTCGGCTTCGTCGGCGCTGCGGAGTCGAAGGCGGCGCTCTGGGCCGACCAGCGCGTGCCCTGCCTCGTGCTGCCGGGCCGCCGCGGCGGCAGCGCCATGGCGGTGGCCGCCATCAACGCGCTGGCCAACGACGTCGAATGACGGGTACGCTCTACAGTGTCGGCGTCGGCCCCGGTGACCCCGAACTGCTCACCCTCAAGGCCGTGCGCGTGCTGGCCTCCGCCCCTGCCTACGCCTTCTTCGCCAAGCGGGACCGGCCCAGCCACGCCCGCGGCATCGCCGCCGCCCACCTGCCACCAACCGCCGAAGCCCTGCGGTTCGATTACCCTTTCACCACCGAGATCCCGGTCTGCGACCCGCGTTACGCCACGGAGATGACAGCGTTCTACGAAGCCGCCTCCACAGCCATCGCGGCATGGCTGGACCGGGGTCAATCTGTCGCCTTGCTGTGCGAGGGGGATCCGTTCTTCTACGGATCGGCTATGTATGTGTTCGACCGCCTCTCCCCTTGCTACCCCCACGTGGTGGTGCCCGGCGTCACCGGGATGTCGGGCGCCTGGGCGCGGGCCGGGACGCCGATCACTCATGGCGACGACGTGCTCACCGTGCTCCCCGGCACGCTAGATGGTGCCGACCTGGCCCTCCGCCTGCGCGGCACGGATGCGGCGGTGATCATGAAGGTGGGCCGCAACCTCCCCAAGATCCGCCGCGCGCTGGACGAGGCGGGGCGGGGTGCGCACGCCATCTTCGTCGAGCGCGGCACCATGCCGGACGAGCGTATCGCGAAGCTGGCTGATATCCCGGACGGCCCGGCGCCGTATTTCTCGCTGGTGCTGGTGCCTGGCCGGCGCGGGCCGCGATGATGGGCAGCGTGGCCGTGATCGGCCTCGGCCCGGGTGCGGCGGACCTGCTGGCCCCCCGCGCCGCTGCGGCCCTGGCCGACGCGACCGACCTGGTCGGCTATGCTCCCTATCTCGACCGCGTGCCGCCCCACCCCGGCCAGGTCCGCCACGCCTCGGACAACCGGGTGGAACTGGACCGCGCCCGCCACGCCCTCACCCTGGCCGCCGCCGGGCACCACGTCGCCGTAGTGTCCGGCGGCGATCCCGGCGTGTTCGGCATGGCCGCTGCCGTGTTCGAGGCGGTCGAGGCGCACCCGCCTTTCGCGGCGCTCGCGATCGAGGTGGTGCCCGGCATCTCCGCCCTGCTCGCCGCCGCCGCCCGCCTCGGCGCGCCGCTGGGCCACGATTTCTGCGCGATTTCATTGTCGGACAACCTCAAGCCCTGGCCCGTGGTGCTCGACCGCCTGCGCGCCGCTGCCGGCGCCGGGTTCGTTCTGACGCTGTACAACCCGATCTCCCGCGCGCGCGCCTGGCAGCTGGGTGCGGCGTTCGACGCGTTGCGGGACGTGCTGCCTGCTGCGACCCCCGTCGCCTTCGCCACCGCGATCAGCCGTCCGGACGAGCAGGTCCACACCACCACCCTCGCTGTCGCCGACCCGGCCCGGGCCGACATGCGCACCCTCGTCCTGGTCGGCTCACCCGCCACCCGCACAATCCCGCGTCCGGATGGCGGCGTCTGGCTCTACACGCCGCGCAGCGCCGCCTGATGCTCCAGCCACCGCAACGCACCCGCCGCATCCGGCACCGTCGGCCCGGGTGGGGGGGCCGGCCGGTCCACCATCACCACGCCAATGCCGAGTGCGCGCGCCGCCGCCAGCTTGCCGGCGACCGCAGCACCCCCCGAGTTCTTGGTCACCAGCACGTCGACCCGCATCTCCGTCATCAGCGCCCGCTCCGCCTCGGCGGAGAACGGCCCGCGCGCCATGAGCAGGGTAGCCCCCTCGGGCGCGTCGGCGGGCGGGTCGACGCTGCGGACGACGTAGTGGTGCGGCGGCCCGAACACGCCCAGCGCACCCTGCCCCACCGTCAGGAACACCCGGCGCGCCACCGGCCCGAGTGCCTCGGCGGCCTTGGCCAAGTCCGCCACGTGCGTCCAACGGTCGCCTACCACCGCCTCCCAGGCCGGCCGCAACACGGCGATGCGCGGCACCTCCCCACAAGCTGCCACCGCGTGCGCCGTCATCTGCGCCGCGAACGGATGGGTCGCGTCGATTACCGCATCCACCGCCTCCCGCTGCAGATAGTCCGCCAGCCCAGCCACGCCACCGAAGCCGCCCACCCGCCAGGGAATCGGCGGTGGCACGGGCGCGCGGGTCCGCCCGGCGAGGGACAGCACTGGCGCGAACCGCCCATCCCCGGCCAGCGCCCGCGCGATCGCCGAAGCCTCCGTGGTGCCACCCAGGATCAACACCCGCATCCGGCGCTTGTGCCATGACCGCCCCCTGGCTCGCCATCGTCGGCATCGGCGAGGACGGCCACCTGCCCCCGGCCCCGCGCGACGCGGTGGAACGGGCAGAACTGGTCGTGGGCGGCCGCCGCCACCTTGCCCTCGCCGCCGCCGCGATCCACGGCGAGACCCTGGCCTGGCCGAGCCCGATGGACGCCGCCTATCCCGCCATCCTCGCCCGCCGGGGCCGCCCGGTCTGCGTGCTGGCCTCCGGCGACCCGTTCTGCTTCGGCGTCGGCGCAGCCCTGGCCGACCTCGTACCGGCAGAAGAGCGTGTCTGCCACCCGGCACCGTCCGCCCTCGCCCTCGCCCGCGCCCGCCTGGGCTGGGCCGTGGCGGACGTGGCCGAACTGTCCGTTTGCGGACGGCCCGTCGTGGCGGTGATCCCCGCCCTGCAGCCCGGCGCCCGGCTGCTAGTGCTGTCCGCCGGCACCGAGACTCCGGCCGCCCTTGCCGCGTTGCTCGACCAAGCAGGCCTGGGTGGCTCGCGCCTAACCGTATTGGAGGCGATGGGTGGCCCGGCCGAGCGCATCCGCACCGCCGATGCCACCGGCTTCGCCCTGCCGGACATCCACCCCCTCAATACCGTCGCCATCGAGGTCGCCGGTCCCGTCCGTCACCACCTCGCCACCGGCCTGCCGGACGATCTGTTCGATCATGACGGCCAACTGACCAGGCGTGAAATCCGCGCCCTCACCCTCTCCAGCCTGGCGCCACGCCGGGGCGAGCTCCTGTGGGACGTGGGCGGCGGCGCCGGTTCGGTCGGGATCGAGTGGATGCTGCGCCACCCCGCCAACCAGGCCATCGCGGTCGAGCCGAACCCCGAGCGTGTCGCCCGCATCGGCCGTAACGCCACGGCACTCGGCGTGCCAGCCCTCGCCGTCGTCCACGGCGCCGCGCCGGACGCCTTGGCCGCGCTGCCGCCGCCAAACGCCGTGTTTCTGGGCGGCGGCGCACATCGGCCCGGCGTGATCGACACCGCCTGGGCCGCCCTGCCACCGGATGGCCGCCTGGTCGCCAACGCCGTGACGACCGAGACGGAGATCGTGCTGCTCGCCGCCCAGGCCCGCCTCGGCGGCACGCTGCTGCGGATCGCCCTGTCCCGCCTGGACGCCGTCGGCCCCATGCACGCCTTCCGCCCGGCGATGACGGTTACCCAATGGG
>CAXSEK010000205.1:0-5988 GCA_964235625.1 uncultured Acetobacteraceae bacterium | reverse complement strand
ATCAAGATCGAACGCGCGGAGGGGGATTTTGCCCGGGGCTACGACACGGCGGTGAACGGGCTCTCCACCTATTTCGTCTGGCTGAACCGGGGCAAGCAGAGCCTGGTGGCCGACATCAAGCAGCCGGAGGACGCGGCGCTGCTGCACCGGATCCTGGCGGGTGCGGACGTGTTCATCCAGAACCTGGCGCCGGGTGCCGCGGCGCGCGCCGGGTTCGGGTCCGACGCGCTGCGGGCCCGGCACGAGCGGCTGATCACGGTCGATATCAGCGGCTACGGCGAGGGCCACGAGTACGCCGACATGAAGGCCTACGACTTGCTCGTGCAGGCGGAGAGCGGACTCGCCTCCATCACGGGGCACCCAGCCGGGCCGGGCCGGGTGGGGGTGTCGGCGTGCGACATCGCGTGCGGCATGGCGGCGCATGCGGGGATGCTCGAGGCGCTGATCGAGCGTGGGCGAACCGGGCGGGGCAAGGGGCTGCAAGTCAGCCTGTTCGACGGCATGGCCGACTGGATGAACGTGCCGCTGCTTTACTACGAGGGCACTGGCCGTGCGCCCAGCCGCGTCGGCCTGGCGCACCCGTCCATCACGCCGTATGGCGCTTTTGACACAGCGGACGGCGCGGCGGTGCTGATCTCGATCCAGAACGAGCGGGAGTGGCAGCTGTTCTGCACCCACTTCCTGCTGGAGCCCGATCTGCCGCGGCAAGCTGGCTACGAGACGAACACGATCCGCACCGCCAACCGCCCCGTGGTGGACGGGCACGTGGCGAGGGTGTTCGCCGGCCTGACGCGCGACGAGGCGACGGCGCGGCTGCGGGCGGGGGGCACGGCGTTCGGGCTGGTGAATGACCTGGCGGGGTTGGCGCGGCATCCGGCGCTGCGGCGGGTGTCGGTGGAGACGCCGGCGGGATCCGCCTTGGTGGCAGCGCCGCCGGTGATCGTGTCCGGGGAGGTGCGTGCGCTGGGTCCGGTTCCCGGGATCGGCGAGCACTCGGCAACCTTAAGACGAGAGTTCGCCCCGGGCTGACGCAGGCCAGATGACAGGGTGCGTTGCGATATCGCACATGTGATCGCCGGCAAGACGCTGCGCAGCCTGTTCCAGTAGGCAGGTTATGCCGGGCATTTTCGTCTCGGCCCCGCCCGGTGCCGCGGCTTTTTAGCATGAGTTGCGCATGATCCGGGTGGCACGGCACTCGCACCTGGGAGTGCGCAACGTTCGGAGGCCTCCATGAGCTCGACCATCAGCAGCACCCAGTCCCCGCCCGCCATCCATGGCGGGCACCACCATCATCGCGGCGCGCAGGCTGCATCCGCCCAGTCCGACGCATTCGGTAGCGGCTCGTCCACGTCGGGTGCGTCCGCCACGTCTAGCACTGCGTCCTCGACGGACACGTCCGCCGCGCAGGGCGCCGGGCTGCAGAAATTCGCGTCCGAGCTGCAGTCGATCCTGCTGAGCGCGCAGGCGGGCCAGACCGGCGCGGCCAACACGGTCGCGAGCGACCCGGCCACTGCGTCCGATCCCGCCGGGGCGACCGACCCGACCGCGACACCTGGCCAAGGCGGCGCCATCCGCCACCTGGCCGACCGGTTGCAGGATCTGCTGGGTAATGTTGGTGGTGGCTCCACGGGATCGTCCGGGACGGCGGCCACGCAGCAGGCGGCGACGCAGCCGTCGGACCTGCAATCGGTGCTCAACACGCTGCAGCAGACGTTGCAGAAGACACTTTCGTCCTACGGCAGCTCAGCCACTGCGCCATCGAGCACGACGCTCACGGCGTGAGGGATGGGCGCGGCCGCCCGGGGCGGTGCTGGCGCGGGCCGGGTTATGCGGCCAGGGTGGGCGGCAAAGGAGTGATCCTGCGCCATGTCCAAGCCCGTCCTGTTCGTCACCCGCCGCCTGCCGCCCGCCGTCGAGGCGCGGGCCGCGCGTGACTATGACGCCCGGCTGAACGCCGAGGACGCGCACCGGAGCGGTGCCGACATCGTGCGGCTGGCGGCGGGGGCGAGCGCCGTGTTGTGCTGCCCGGCAGAGAAGCTGGACGCCGCCACTATCGCGGCGCTGCCGGGCACGGTTAAAGTCATCGGCACGTTCAGCGTTGGCTACGACCATATCGACGTGGCAGCCGCCCGTGCCCGCGGCATCGCCGTGGTCAACACGCCGGACGTGCTCTCCGTCGCCACGGCCGAATGCGCCCTGCTGCTGTTGCTGGCGGCGGCGCGCCGGGCAGGAGAAGGCGAGCGCCTGATCCGCCGTGGCGGCTGGGATGGCTGGGCGCCGACCCAGTTGCTGGGCACGGGGGTGGTCGGCCGCACGCTCGGTATCTTCGGGATGGGCCGCATCGGGCGGGAGCTGGCCAAGCTGGCGCAGGGCCTGGCAATGATCGTCCACTATCGGGACGTGACCCGCCTGCCGGAGGACATGGAGCGGGGGGCCATTTTCCACGACGACGATGACAGCTTCCTGGCGGTCAGCGAGCTGCTGTCGCTGAACGCGCCGGGCGGGGCGGCGACGATGCACTGGCTGAATGCCGAGCGTATCGCCAAGCTGCCGCGCGGCGCCGTGGTGGCCAATGCCGGGCGCGGCACGCTGGTGGATGACGCAGCGCTGATCGCGGCACTGCGGAGCGGCCAGGTCGCGGCGGCCGGGCTGGACGTGTTCGAGGGCGAGCCGAAGCTGAACCCGGATTACCTGACGGTCGAGAACGCCGTGCTGCTGCCGCATCTCGGCAGCGCCACCTCGGCGACGCGGGACGCGATGGGTGGGCTGGTGCTGGACGGGATCGACGCGGTGCTGGCGGGAAAGGGACCAAGCAATCTGGTGCGATGAGCGGGGCAGGCTTTTCCCTCTCCCGTTAAGGGCCGGTGAGGGAGAAGACGAGCGGTCAGGCTTCTCCTATTCGCAGCCGGGTGGCCAGGCCGAGGGGTGTGTCCGTCATCATCGGCGCCGGGTCGGGGCGGATGGGGGTGGTGCCGGTGAGGTGGATGCCGTGTTGGGCGGCGAAGGCGTGGAGGGCGTCGGGGTCTAGGATCGGGACGATGGCGGAGGGGTCGGCGTAGAGGGCGGGGTCGGCGATCTTCAGCCAGTCGTGGCCGCTTTCCATCAGGGTAGGTTCTGGCTTCTGGAACGGCCCTGGTCTCAGGGTCTGGACCCTTATGGAGCGGAGTCGGGCTGAAATGCATTTTCGGCTCCGTTGCTACCGGATCCCCGGGGACGGGTGGTCAACCCCGTGCGCGAACTGTGCTCAGGCTATGGCGAGACGTGTGCCTTCGTAGAGATCGGCGAAACGGATCTGCACACCGAGGTCCTCGATCGCTAAGGCAGCGTCTATGCCTTCCAGCAGTTCGGCAGCCTGGATGCCAAGCCGCCCCGTAGCATCCCGCCGGTAAACCAGGGCACGATTTTCCTCCTGGCTGATCAGCGCGTAAAATCGGATGCTTGAGGTTGCATCGTAGTCGCGCAGCTTCAGGCCCTGATCGATCCAGGCCGTGCTGGCGGAGAGTACTTCGAAGACGGCAACCGGCGCCTCCGCATACAGCCTGGTGCCTGGGAGTGGGCCACAATCCACCAGCGCGTCCGGGTAGCGACCGTTCTGCCCAGCGTGGACCTTGAAGTCCGGTCCCTGCTGGCGACAGGGTGTTCCGCGCAACTGCGTCCTCAGTTCGCCACGCAGATTGTTGCAAATGATGTCGTGGTTACCCGTCCCGCCACCCATGGCGTGAACCTGACCGTCGACGAGTTCATAACGAATTTCCTGCCGGTTCTCCCACTCGAGATACGCGTCCCAAGTCCAAACCGGCCGTACTAGCGCCTGTGACATCAGCACTCTCCTGCGAGCAGAGGTATAGCATCTTCGACGCGGCTTCGCCTTGCAACGATCGGGTCGCTGGCGCAGCGTCCGGGCATGTTGAACGAATGGGTGCCGGACCCGGCCGGCTTCGATGCGGCACGCGTGAGCGCGGCCATCGCTTTCCACCACGCGCACGAGACGAATTGGCCGCCGTCGATGTATTGGCCGAATGGCCGTTACGTGGGCACCGAGGCGATCGGCGACCGGCCGGAGTTCGCGGCCGTGATCGGCCCGGTGCAGCCCCGCGGCGGGCCCAACGGCCTCATCCTCCGCCACGGCCGGCTGGTGGCCGAGTGGGGCGACACGCTCCGGCCGGACATGACATTCTCCATCGCCAAGAGCTACCTCGGCATCTTGGCCGGGTTCGCGGTCGCCGACGGGCTGATCGCCGACCTGGACGATCCCGTCCGGTCGCCGGAACCGTGGTTCACCGGGCGCAATGCCGGGATCACCTGGCGCCATTTGCTGCAGCAGTCGAGCGAGTGGCAGGGCACGCTCTGGGGCAAGCCGGACACCGCCGACCACAACCGCGTCGTGGGTGGCCCGGCGGAGAAGCACACTGGCGAAAAAGGCCGGCCACGGGTGCTCGCCGAACCCGGCACCTATTTCGAATACAACGACGTACGGGTGAACGTGCTGGCCGCCTGCCTGACGCAGCGGTTCGGCCGCGCGCTGCCGGACGTGCTGCGCGAGCGGGTGATGGACCCGATCGGCGCGTCGCAGGACTGGGAGTGGCACGGCTACGACGGCGCCGTGCTGGACGGGCTGGCCTGTGTCTCGGGCGGCGGGCATTGGGGCGGCGGGCCGTTCATCGGCAGCCGGGACCTGGCGCGGCCGGGGCAGCTGGTGCTGCAAGACGGCGTGTGGGACGGGCGGCGGGTGCTGCCGGACGGCTGGCTGCGGACGATGCTGGCACCGTCCCCGTGCAACGACCAGTACGGGCTGCTGTGGTGGCGCAATGGCGGTGCCAAGCCGGCGTTCCCGTCCGCCCCGAGGGACAGCGTGTTCGCGCTGGGCGCCGGCCGCAGCCTGATCTGGATCGCGCCCGGGCTGGAAGTGGTGACGGTGCTGCGCTGGATCGACCGGGACAGCGCGGACGGAATGCTCGGCGCGATCCTGGCGGCGCTCGCGTGATGGAGCGCGACTTCATCGGCTACGGCCCCAATTCGCCGGATGCGCAGTGGCCGGGCGGGGCCAAGGTCGCGCTGAACATCGTGCTGAATTACGAGGAGGGCAGCGAACCCTCCTTCCCGGACGGCGACGGCGTCACGGAGGCGGGGTTGACCGATGGCGGCCGGGGCGGCCCGCGGCGGGACCTGGCGGCGGAGAGCATGTTCGAATACGGCAGCCGGGTCGGGGTGTGGCGGCTGTTGCGCATCCTGGCGGCGCAAGGTGCACCGGCGACGGTGTTCGGCTGCGCCGTGGCGTTGGACCGCAACCCGGCCGTGGTGGCGGCGATCCGGCAGGCCGGGCACGATGTGTGCTGCCACGGCAACCGCTGGGTCGACCACCAGGTGATGGCCGAGGACGAGGAACGGGGGCAGATCGCACGGGCGGTGGGCACGCTGACGCGCCTGTTCGGGTCGGCGCCGGAGGGGTGGTATTGCCGCTACGGCCCCGGCCTGAACACACGCCGGCTACTGGTCGAGCATGGCGGGTTTCTTTACGATTCGGACGCTTACAATGACGATCTGCCGTATTGGCGGGTGGTGGAGGGGTGGCCCCATCTGGTGGTGCCGTACAGCCTGGTGAACAACGATGCGCGGTTCATCCGTGGCAGCTTCTCGCTGGCGGAGGACTTCTTCACCTATCTGCGCGACACGGCGGGGCTGCTGCTGCGGGAGCGGCATTCCACGATGATGTCGGTCGGGCTGCATATGCGGCTGGCCGGGCACCCGGGCCGCGCGCTGGCGCTGGAACGGTTCTTGGATTGGGTGCGGGGGCAGCCGGGCCTCTGGCTGTGCCGCCGGATCGACATCGCACGCCACTGGGCCGCGATGCACCCCTACCGAGGACCGTGACCCGCATGCGTTTTCTTCTGCTGCTCGCCTTGCTGCTGCCGCTGCCGCTGCCGCTGCCGGCGCTCGCCCAGGACCATCCGGCTGACAAGCCGATCGTGGTCGGCTCCGATTTCGGCC
>CAXSEK010000204.1:0-6002 GCA_964235625.1 uncultured Acetobacteraceae bacterium | reverse complement strand
GGCCGGGCAGCTCGCCGGGCACACGCTGGAGCATCCGGCGATGCCCGAGGCCGTGCGGCTGGAGATGCCCGACTGGCTGCTGCCGCATCTGCAGGCCCGGTTCGGCGAAACGCTCTCCCCCGAGTTGCTGGCGATGGAGGCGGAGGCGCCGCTTGACCTGCGGGTGAACACGCTGCTCGGCACGCGGGAGGAGGCGGCGCGCGCGCTGGCGGAGGAGGGGATTGAGGCCGGGCCGACGCCGCTCTCGCCCTGGGGGCTGCGCATCGCCGGGCGGCGATTGGTCACGTCCGGCAAGGCGTTCCTGTCCGGGCTGGTGGAGATCCAGGACGAGGGCAGCCAGTTGGTCGCCGCCCTGGTGGGGGCCGGGCCGCAGATGCGGGTGGCGGATTGGTGCGCCGGGGCCGGCGGCAAGACGCTGGCGCTGGCGATGGCGATGGGCAACCAGGGGCACATTGTCGCCTGTGACGTGCACGACAAGCGGCTGGAGGGGGCGGTGCGCCGCCTGCGCCGGGCGGGGGTGCACAACGTGGAGCGCCACTTGATCGTGGCGGGCGACAAATGGGCCAAGCGCCGCGCCGGCACGTTCGACCGCGTGCTGGTGGACGCGCCCTGCACCGGCACCGGCACCTGGCGGCGCAATCCCGACGCGCGCGCCCGGCTGCGCGAACTGGACCTGCAAGAGTTGCTTCCCAAACAGGCCGCGATCCTGGACGATGCCTGCAGGTTGGTGAAGGCGGGCGGGCGGCTGGTCTTCGCCACCTGCTCGCTGCTGCTGGAGGAGAACGAGACGCAGGTGGACGCCTTCCTTGCCCGCCATCCGGATTTCGCCGTGGTGCCCCTGGAGCAGGCCTGGCCCGAGGGCACGCCGGCGCCTGGCCCGGGGCCATACCTGTCGCTGACCCCACGCCGGCATGGCACGGACGGGTTCTTCGGCGCTGTGCTGGAGCGGCGGGCGCCGTGATCGCCGTCCGCCGGGCCCGCCCGTCCGACGCTCCGCTAATCGGCGCGGTGCACGTGGCGGCGTGGCGCAGCGCCTACCCGGGTATTCTGCCCGAGACGTACCTGGCCGGGCTCTCGGTCACCCGGCAGGCGGCCTATTACGACAAGCAGATCCGCTCCGGCGGCGGCGTGTATGTCGCGGTCGCCTCGGGGCAGGACGTGCCGGACGGCGCCGGGCCGCGGCTGGTGGGCTACACGACCGTCAGCCGCACCGGGACCGTGCTGCCCGGTGAGATGCAGGCAGATGGCGAGGTGGAAACACTCTACGTGCTGGATGACTGGCGGGACCGCGGCGTCGGCCGCCGCCTGATCCGCACGGGGGCCGCGCATCTGGCGGCGGCCGGCAGCCGGGCGGCGTATCTGTGGGTCCTGCGCCGCAACCCGAGCCGGTGGTTCTACCAGCGCCTCGGCGGCCGGCCGGTGGCGGAGATGGACACGCGGGTGGCGGGGGTCGCCGTACCGCAGGTGGCCTACGCCTGGGACCCGATCGAGCGGCTGATTGCGGCCTCCCCGGCGTCGTAGAGCTTCATCCTTCCCGCCCTTAAGTAGCAGGGCTGTCTGCTCAACGTGATTGTCACCCCCGAAGTGCGATCACTCGTCATGCCAGGGGTTGACCCTGGTATCCACGGGGTTGGCCAAGACACGTCAAGTATATAGCACTCCGAACGGTGCGACATCGCATGGGTCTGTGCTGATCCGACGCCGTGGATATCAGGGTCAAGCCCTGGCATGACGATATCTCATTGTTGAAGCCTGGGCACATTTGAGCTGTACAGCCCTGCAACCTCCGGCTAAGCCGCGATGTCAGTGACCGCGGTTCAGCCGGCCCTCGTACCATTGCACCAGCCTCGTCGTGGGGAATAGCAGCACGAAGTAGATCACCGCCACCGCCGTGTAGACCTCGAGTGGGCGGTAGGTGTCGGCGGTGATCAGCGTGCCTTGATACAGCAGGTCCGGCACGGCGATGGTGGAGATTAGCGAGGTGTTCTTGAGCTGGATGATCGATTGGTTCAAGAAGGGCGGCACCATCCGCCGCACCGCCTGCGGCAGGATGACCAGGCGCATCACATACCAGGGGCGTAGCCCGATGGCGCGGGCCGCATCCCACTGGCCGCGCTCGATCGAGATGATGCCGCCGCGGAAGATCTCGGCGTAGAACGCCGCGGTATACAGCGACAACACCGCCGTCGCTGCCATCACCGCCGGCACTTGGATGTTCAGGATGACGGGCAGGGCGTAATAGAACCAAACGATCTGCACCAGCAGCGGGGTGCAGCGGAACACCTCGATCAGCCCCACAAGCGGGATGTTCAGCAGCCGCGAGCCCGACAACCGCCCGAGCCCGATCAGCAGGCCGAGCAGCAGCCCGAGCAGCACCGTGCCCACCGTGTAGGCGAGAGTGACCTCCACGCCCACCACGAACAGGTGGATGTAGCGCAGCAGGAACCCGAAATTCCATTGATAGCCCATCTAGCGGCGCGGCGGGATCAGAACGTCAGGTCCGACGGCAGGTTCTCGCGCTTGACCCCGCTCAGCGCCAGGCCGTCCAGCAGGAATTCGCGGATCTGCCCCGTGCCGCGGTTGAAGTCGATCCAGGCATTCAGCACCTCAATGAACCGCGTGTCCGGCTCGCGGCGGACGCCGAAATTGCTTGGCAACGCCACCACGGGGCCGCTCAGCGACTCGTAGGTGCCGAGCGACGGGTTCTTCGCCAGGGTGGACAGGCCGAGCATCGCCGCCAGGATGAACGCGTCGGCGCGGCCGGACTGGAAGAAGAGCGTGCACTCGTCGCGGGTCTTCAGCGCGGTAATCTGCGCCTTCGGGCAGTAGCGCCGGGCCGCCGTCTCGTGCAGCGAGCCGAGGTCGCAGATGATGCGGATCTCGGGCTTGTTCAGGTCGTCCCAGGTCTTCGGCGCGAATCCAGCCTTCGCGATGCAGCCGAACGGGTGGGTGATGAAGCTGTGGGTGAAGCCGATCGCCAGCGCGCGTTGCGGCGTGGGGTTGAGCGCGAAGGCGAGGTCCACCTTGTTGGACTGCAGGTCCAGCACGGACGTGCCGTAGGTGCCTTCGACATACTCCACCTTGGCGTCGAACACTTTGGCGATGCTGTCCGCCATCTCGATGCAAGCGCCTTTCCAGGTGCCGGAGGCGAGGTCCTTGGCGAAATAGGGCAGCTCGCCGGGCAGGGCGGAGATGCGCAAGGTCTTGGTGCGCTGGATGCGGTCAATGGCCGCCTCGGTGCTGCCCTGCGCGCGGGCTTCCCCGACGAGGGCGGCGGCGGGGAGGATGACGGCAGCGGCGGCCAGGCCTCGGCGGGTGAAGCGGTGCATGGGTGGCTCTCCTTCGACGGCATCATTCCGCGGTCGCGGGAGGTCATGCAACGTTCCTGCCAGCCACCCTAGCCATTGGCGCGGCGGGCCTGCGTGATCAGCGCGTCAAGACCGGCGATGAACCGGGACCGGTCCGCCGGCGTGAACGCCGCGTGGCCGCCGCCCGGGGCACCCAACTCGCGCAGGTAGCGGGCGACCTCCCGCCCGGCGAGCGCACTGCCGATATTGTCGTCCGTCCAGGCACGCCCGGCGTGGCCCAAGGCCCGGGCGCCCCGCTCTAGGCAACGCTTGGCGAGCGGGATGTCGGCCGTGACGCAGATGTCGGTTGGCGTGACCCTTTCGGCGATCCAGTCATCCGCCGCGTCCGCACCTTCCCCCACGACGACCACCTGGACGCCCGGCTGCCCCGGCGGGCGGATCGGGCGGGAGCCGTTATGCACCACGAATACGGCCGACTGCGTCCGCGCCGCCACCCGGTAGACTTCCTCCCGCACCGGGCACGCATCCGCGTCGACATAGATCGTGGTCATGCCGCCTTGGCAGGTCCGAAGAAGTTGGCGCTTCGCGAGGCGCGGGCGACCAGGGCCTGCATGGCTGGGTCCTTGTCGCCGTTCTTCGCGGTCAGTGCGTCCATCGGCACGAAGAACTCGTGGGCGTGCGGCACCTGGTGTTCCACGAAGCCCTGGTAATGCCGCTGCCGCAGCCCGTACATCACCCGCAGGTCGCGCACCGGCAGCACCAGCGGGGTGCTCGGCTCGGCCGCGACGACCCCGGTCGCCTGCCAGCGCAGCAGCGTGCTGTCCGGCGTCACCGGCGCCAGCAGCCAGTTCACCGGACAGACCGCCATCAGGGACTGGGTGGACGGCGCGAAGCGGGAGCGCTTGTCCAGCAGGTTGGCCAGGGTGGAGCACGCCTCGATGGCCAGGATGTCGGCGAACGGCTCGGCCGGGGTGCCGCCGAAATTCAGCCATAGCCCGTCCGGCAGGGTGCGCAGCCGGTCGCTGCCGGGCAGCTTGAGGAAACATTGCGGCACGGTGTCCGGCCGGCCGCGCAGCCAGCTGCTACCCTCGCCCGAAACACCTGGCGGCTGGTGCGGCCATTGCCTCAGGCGAATACGGACGGTGGCGTCTAGGGACCGTGGCTCTGTCACGACTTCTGCTCCTCGACCCTCACGTTCGTGTGAGAGGACGACATCTATCTAGAAAGGGGACGACTCGCCGGGAAGCCGTTTCAGGGCCTTAGCGCCCGGACTAACGAGAATAGCGTGTTATTCACGGCCCGGCGAAGATCGGACTTCCTATCAAAATCATCGGCTTAGCAACGGTCCTGGTCAGGAACGGAACAGCCGTGCCAAAGGGGTTCCTTCAAAAACAAACCCTTACTCAAGAATACGAATGTGTGCTGGTTCCACGCAGGACGGCCTCGACCCGGATGCAAGCTTCCTCGAGACTTTCACAGGCTGAAAAACCAAACCCGGCATCGCTGCCGGGCTTTCGCCGAAATCAAAGGCTTCGGGCCGCTACCCGCGGGAGGCCAGCGGCGTGAAGTCCCGCTGCGGCGAGCCGGTGTAAACCTGGCGCGGCCGGCCGATGCGCTGCGAGGAGTCCTCGACCATCTCCTTCCACTGGCTGACCCAGCCCACCGTGCGGGCGACGGCGAACAGCACGGTGAACATGCTGGTCGGGATGCCCATCGCCTTGAGGATGATGCCCGAATAGAAATCCACGTTCGGATACAGCTTCTTGCTGACGAAGTAGTCGTCGTGCAACGCGATCCGCTCCAGCTCCATGGCCATGTCCAGCGTCTTGTCGCCCGCGATGCCGAGTTCCTTCAGCACCTCGTGGCAGGTCCGCTCCATGATCTTGGCGCGCGGGTCATAGTTCTTATACACGCGGTGGCCGAAGCCCATGAGGCGGACGTGGCTGTTCTTGTCCTTCACCTTCTCGATGAAGGCGGGGATGTTCTCCGGCGAGCCGATCTCGTCCAGCATCTTCAGCACCGCCTCATTGGCGCCGCCATGAGCCGGGCCCCAGAGTGCGGCGATGCCGGCGGCGATGCAGGCGAACGGGTTGGCGCCCGTGGAGCCGGCCATCCTTACCGTGGAGGTGGACGCGTTCTGCTCGTGGTCAGCGTGGAGGATGAAGATCCGATCCATCGCCCGTGCCAGCACGGGATTGACCTTGTATTCCTCCGCCGGGACAGCGTTCAACATATAGAGGAAGTTCTCGCTATATCCCAGATCGTTGCGGGGATACATGAACGGCTGGCCGATATTGTATTTGTATGCCCAGGCCGCGATCGTCGGCAGCTTGGCGATCAGGCGAAATGCGCTGATGCGGCGCTGCTCCTCGCTGTGGATGTCCAGGCTGTCATGGTAGAACGCGCTCAAGGCGCCGACCACGCCGCACATGACGGCCATCGGGTGGGCGTCCCGCCGGAAGCCCTGGTAGAAGCTGCGCAGCTGCTCGTGCAGCATGGTGTGCCGCATCACGCCCTGGTGGAATTCCTCGGACTGCGCCGCGGTCGGCAATTCGCCGTTCAACAACAAGTAGGCGACCTCGAGGAAGTTGGATTTCTCTGCCAACTGGTCGATCGGGTAGCCCCGGTGGAGCAGCACCCCCTCGTCGCCATCGATATAGGTGATCTTGCTCTCGCAGGCCGCGGTCGCGCCGT
>CAXSEK010000203.1:0-6011 GCA_964235625.1 uncultured Acetobacteraceae bacterium | reverse complement strand
CTCATCCCGGCAAGCAGGACTATGTTTCGGTCTCCGGTTCGGCGAGGCTCAATCGCGACCGCGCCGTGATCGACCAACACTGGTCGGAGCTGCTACGTACCTGGTTTCCCAAGGGTAAGGACGATCCGGATATCGCCCTGCTGGAGGTTACGGTCCAACAGGCGGAATACTGGGATGCACCATCATCGACGATGCTGCATGCCTACGGCTACGTGAAGGCGGCAGTCACAGGCAAGTCGCCCGAGCCGGGTGGACACGGGACAGTAAGTTTGTCCTAGCTGGAGCGAACGTAGGTCGACGTCATTAACTATGGGCCTGGCCGCGTGTGTTGCCGGGACAAGCCAGGGCCGGCTGACGCTGCTACGAGGCCGGTGCGTTCTCGATCTGCAGAGTGCGTATGTGGGTGGGATGCCTAAGTGCATACCACTCCGCGGTCCGGTACTACGTCGCGTTGCTGATTTCCGCTTCCAGGGCTTGTAGTTCGCGATCCAGCGAATTGGTGTCGGGGATAACGCCTTCAAGCGTTGCAAGCACCGATCGCCGGCAACGGTCGTGGCCGGTATCAACGTCAACGATGCCGCCCACGGCTGCCAGGCAGTCGGCGTATGTGTTTCCTGCCGCAACACCGGCATCACCTAACGGCGCGAAAATATCCCGCACCCGTCGGTCCACCCAGCCGGGGGTGGCCGGTGTCTCCTCGGTCAGGGATGAACGGTTCATCGCGAGATCCCCAGGGCCCAGGCCAGCACGCCCTTTTGCGCGTGCAACCGGTTCTCTGCGCCGTCCCACACCACCGATTGCGGGCCGTCGATCACGGCCGCCGTAACTTCTTCGCCGCGGTGGGCGGGCAGGCAGTGCATGAACAGGGCATCTGACGCCGCGTGGGCCATCAGACGTTCATCCACCTGGTAGGGTGCCAGCAGGTTGTGGCGGTTTTGTTCGGGATCATCCGCCATGCTGACCCAGCAGTCGGTCACCACGCAGCGAACGCCTGCCACTGCCGCAACCGGATCGTCACCGACCACGATGCTCGCGCCCATCTCGCGCGCCCACGCCAATGCCTCGGGGGCGGGCCGCAGTTCAGGCGGGCAAGCGATGCGCAGGATGAAGCCGAACTGCACTGCCGCCTCGATCCAGGACCGGGCGACGTTGTTGCCGTCGCCAACCCAGGCCACGACTTGTCCGGCGATCGGGCCACGATGCTCCTCGAACGTCATGACGTCGGCCATCACCTGGCACGGATGGGACCGGTCGGTCAGGCCGTTGATCACTGGCACGGTGGCATACGCGGCGAGTTCCGCTAGCTTGGCCGCGTCGGCCGTCCGCAGCATGATGGCGTCCACGTAGCGGGACAGCACCCGCGCCGTATCTGCCACGGTCTCGCCCCGTCCCAGCTGCAGCTCGCTCGCTTGCAGCACGATCACGTCCCCGCCGAGCTGGCGCATGGCCAATTCGAACGAGACACGGGTCCGGGTTGACGGCTTTTCGAAGATCATCGCCAGGGTGCGGCCGGCAAGCGGGCGGGAGGCGGGCAGGCTGGATTTCTTGAAGCCGCGCGCTACGTCCAGCATGTGCCGCAACACCGACGCTTCAAAATGGCGCAAGTCGAGGAAATGGCGGGGCCCAAAGCTGTCCCGCTCCGAGCCGTCCCCGAAATCGACGCGGCGTAGCGCTCCGCTCACTTTGCCGCTACCTGCATCATGGAGGGGCGGCAGCGCCGGGCACCACGGCGCATCATGTCCAACGCGGCGGCGATGTCCTCGTCGGTGATCACCAGCGGCGGTAACAGGCGCACTATGTTGTCGCCCGCTGTGACACTCAGCAGCCCCTCCGTGGTGAAGGCAGATTGCACCTCGCCGGCTGGCACGCGGCATTTCAGGCCGACGATCAGACCGGCGCCGCGAACCAGCTCGAACACGTCCGGCTCGTCGCGCACCAGTTGTTCCAGCGCGTGCCACAGAATGCGCCCCTTGCGGTCCACCTCGGCCAGGAAGCCCGGCGCCAACATCACGTCTAGTACGGCATTAGCCGCGGCGCAGGCGAGCGGGTTACCGCCGAAGGTGGTACCGTGGGTGCCGGCCTTGAGGTGCTTGGCCACTGCCTCCTTCGCCAGCACAGCCCCCATCGGGAAGCCGCCGGCGATGCCTTTGGCGGCGGACATCACATCCGGCTCGATGCCCGCCCACTCGTGGGCAAACAGCTTGCCGGTGCGGCCCATGCCGCATTGCACCTCGTCCAGGCCGAGGAAGAGGCCATATTCGTCGCAAGCGGCCCGCAATTCCTGCAGGAAGCGCAGCGACGCCGGGCGCACGCCGCCCTCGCCTTGCACCGGCTCCATGAGGATGCCGGCCGTCTCGGGCCCGATCGCGTCCCGCACGGCGTTCATGTTGCCGAACGGCACGTGGTCGAAGCCGTCCACGGCCGGGCCGAAGCCCTGCAGGTACTTCGCATTGCCGGTCGCCGACAGCATGGCCAGCGTGCGGCCGTGGAACGCGCCGTCGAAGCAGATCATGCGGAAGCGTTCGCCCCGGCCGGTCTCGGCCATCGCGCGGCGGATCATTTTCACTAGGCCCTCGTTGGCCTCGGCTCCCGAGTTGCAAAAAAACACACTGTCGGCGAACGTCGCTTCCACCAGCCGGGCGGCGAGGCGTTCCGCCTCCGGCACGCGATACAGGTTGGACACGTGCATAACGCGCCCCGCCTGGGCCGCGATCGCGGCCACGAGGTGGGGGTTGTTGTGCCCGAGCGAGGAGGTTGCGATCCCCGCTCCGAAATCCAGGAATCGTCGCCCGTCCACCGTGAACAGCCAGGCGCCCTCGCCCCGCTCGAAAGCGAGGTCGGCTCGGTTGTAGGTGGGCATCAGGGCGGCGATCATGGCACCGGGTACACCTCGTTGATCCCCGCGCCCTGCCAAGCCGCGACCCTTCGCGGCCAGCGCGCGGGGAAGCATGGACCATGAAGCGCCCGCCCCCCTGAAGTCAAACACGCTGCTTAATAAACGAAGTTCGGCTCCGCATTCAGCGAGTCCTTGCTCGCCCCCGGCAACATCAGCTTGCCATCAGCCGCGCGCCGCAACTGGCCAATCGGCACCGCGGTCAGCTTACCGCCGATCCCGATCAGCCCGCCGACCGAGACGACCGCCAGTGCAACCTTGTTGTCCGGCGTGAGCATCAGGTCGTCGATCGTACCGATCTGCGTGTTGGGATCGCTGTACACTCCGGCCCCGATCAGCTTGCTGGCACGGATGCCGCCCTCCATCCGGACGCTGGCCACCGAGAGGTTCGGGTTCCCCGACGTCGGAACCAGTCCGGTTGCCGCCGATGGTGCGGGGGAGGCGGGCTGCGTCGTCTGGGCGGCCAGCGGTCCGGCGGTGAGCAGGGTGGCTGCAAGCGTCAGGCGAATGATGCGGTCCACGAAACGAACTCCTGGTTTGGTGAACCGAACGTCCCCGGCGCAGACCGGGTTCCGCGTGTCCCCGGGTTCCGGCAGGCGCCATCGCGTGGCAGGCTGGCGTCATGTCATCGCCTGTCCCCGAGGCCGGGCCGCCGCCTGACGAGGCCACGTTGCGGGAGGCGGCGCTCAGCTACCTCGCCCGCTACAGCGCCACCCAGGTCAGCCTGTTGCGCGTATTGAACCGCCGGGTCGCACGCTGGGCCAGGGCCGCCGGGGCTACCGCGGACGCGACGGCGGCTCCGCTCGCGGCCGCCCGTGCCGTGGTGGCGCGGCTTGCCACTGTCGGCGCGGTGGACGATGCGGCCTTCGCTGCCGGCCGGGCACGGGCGCTGCACCGGGCTGGCCGGTCGCGCCGGGCAATCGCGGCCCATCTGCAGGCCAAGGGGGTGCCGGCCAGCCTGGCAACTCCGCCCGAGAATCCAGAAGCCGAACTCGCGGCCGCGCTGCTGTATTGCGGCCGGCGCCGCATGGGGCCCTTCCGCCCGGCCGCGGACCTACCTGAGCCACGCTTCGACGAGCGGCGGCGCGACCTCGCCCGCCTGGCCCGGGCCGGCTTCCCGTCCGCGGTCGCGCAGCGTGTGCTGGGGCTGGACCACGACCAGGCAGAGGCGTTGTTGCTGGAGGCGCGCCGCCTCTGAGCGGCATGTGTGGCTGCCGTCACAGTCCCATGTTTGCGAGCGAAAGTGGCCCTTTTGTCGCGCCCTCCAGGAGACGGAGCCGCAAACACCTGTTAGCGTTCATTGCACCCCGGCATCGGGGCACCTCGAGGAGATACACACTCATGACGACCCGCTTCACGGGCCTGGTCCCCGCACTGGCGCTATTGGCCGTGGGCACTGCCCATGCACAAGTCACGAACCAGACCGGTTCGATGGCCTATCCGCAGTCCATGCCGTCCGGCCAAGTGCAGGTGACCGCGCCGGCCGCCCGCGACACGGGCAACATGGCATATCCGGCCTCGCCCGGCGGCGTCACGGAGCAGGCGCCGCAGGGCGCTGATACCGGCAACATGGCGAGCCCGATGGGCCGCAGCGGGTTGCGCGGGCGCGCGATGCCGATCGCCGCCAGGCGGGCGCCGGCGGGTGACCCGGCAAACTCGATGCGTCCGGACGTCGCTCCGACCCCGGCACAGTCCGCGACGGCCCGCAGCCTGGACGAAGCCCCGTCCGCGGCACCCGTGCCGTACACCGATTTCTTGCCGCCGGAGAAGCCGATGCGGGGCAAGGCCATGGCTGGCAAGCGCATGATGGCCCGCCACCCGATCCATCATGCCGTGATGAAGCACGCGGCCCCCGCCGCCACGCCGGCCACTGCTACGCCCGCCCCGGCAGCCACGCCGGCGCCCGCCCCGGCGAAGTAACGCCTGCTGCCTGCGCCGGGTATCAACTCGTTGTTTGATCGGGTTGATGTCCGGTGTAAGCTGCCGCCGTGTTTGGCACGCGTTGGCGTGACGCTGGGGGCGGTGGCTGATGGATATGCGGGCTGCCGTGACTGGCTTGGCGGCACTCGCCGCCCTTTCGGCCTGCACCGGGCCCTCCCGCTCCGTGGCCGCCACTGGCCGCTCCCACGCCGCGACCGTCGAGTGCGCGCCCTATGCCCGCCAGGTGAGCGGCATCCAGCTCTACGGAGACGCGGCGGATTGGTGGGAGGAAGCGGCTGGGCGCTATGACCGCAGCGCCGCGCCCAGCCCGGGTGCCGTCCTGGTGTTCCGGCGTAACGGCCGCCTGCCGCATGGGCACGTCTCGGTCGTAGCCCGGCTACGGTCGGAGCGGGAGATCATTGTCACCCAGGCGAACTGGGTGCATGGCCGCATCGCGCACGACGAACCGGTGGTGGACGTCTCCCCCGGCAATGACTGGACCGCGGTGCGCGTGTGGTGGGAGCCGTCCAACACGCTCGGCACCACCGTGTATCCGGCATTCGGCTTCATCGCTGGCCACCCGCCGCGCGGTGACGATATTGCCGGGTCGGGCGCTGGCTCTGGCGGCGCTGCGGATACCGGGGATGCAGGTCTGCGTCTCGCGTCTGGCGCCTGTCCGCTCGGCTCTGATACACCGGGATGATGACCGACTACCGCGACACCGTCTTCCTGCCGGCGACCCCGTTCCCAATGCGCGGCGACCTGCCGAAGCGCGAGCCGGATATCCTGGCGCGCTGGGAGTGTACCGGGTTGTGGCAGCACCTGCAGCAGGCCGGCGTTGGGCGCCCGCGCTTCGTGTTGCATGACGGGCCGATCTACTCCAACGGCCACCTCCACATCGGCCACGCGCTGAACCGCATCCTGAAGGATGTGGTGATGCGGGCGCATCGCATGGCGGGGTTCGATGTGGGTTACATCCCCGGCTGGGACTGCCACGGCCTGCCGATCGAGTGGAAGGTGGAGGAGGAGTACCGCCGCACCGGGCGCGACAAGGACGCGGTGCCGGTGCTGGACTTCCGCGCCGAATGCCGCGCCTACGCCCAGCACTGGCTGGACGTGCAGATCCCCGAGTTCCGCCGCCTGGGCGTCACCGGCGACTGGGCGGGGCGCTACGCCACCATGGACTACAGCGCCGAAG
>CAXSEK010000202.1:0-6020 GCA_964235625.1 uncultured Acetobacteraceae bacterium | reverse complement strand
GCCGCCCTCCTGTCGCCATCGTGCGCGGCCCCGGCAGCCGGGTGCAGCGGGCGGAGACGATCGGCGGTCAGCCGGACCCGTGACCGCCGGAGCGGATTCGGCTCCACTGTGCCGAGAAAGCGTGGTAGCAACACCGCGGAAGTCATGGATGTAACATGAAGAAGCTGCTCCTTGCATTGCTGCTCGCGCCCACTCTGGCGCCCTCCCTCGCCAGCGCCCGGCCGCTCGCCTTCGTGATCAACTCCAACGATGCGTCCGTCAGCCTGATCGACATGGACACCCATGCCGAACTGCGCCGCATCCCCGTGCTGCGGGAGCCACACCATATGGCGTTGACGCCGGACGGCACCTCCCTCCTGGTCGGGGACACGTCGGGCAACGCGGTGTTTATGCTCGATCCCAACACGGGCGAGTTGCAGCGCCGGGCAGTGATGAGCGACCCCTACCAGTTGCAGTTCAGCCCGGATGGCAAGTGGCTGACCGTGGCCGGGCTGGCGCGCAACCAGATCGACATCTATGACGCGGCAACGCTCACCTTGGCGCACCGCATCCCGGCTGCCTCGATGCCGAGCCACATTAATTTCTCCCCGGACGGCGCCGTCACCTATGTCAGCCTGCAGGGCACCGATGCGCTGATGGCAATCGACGTGAAGTCCGGCGCCGTGCTGTGGAAAGCGCCGGTCGGCAAATCCCCGGCCGGCGTGCTGTGGCTGAACGGCAAGCTGCTGGTCGGTATCATGGGGGCCGATTACGTGGCCGTGGTCGACCCGGCGAACGGCACCGTGGAGCGCCGGATCCAGACGGCGAAGGGGGCCCACAACCTGTTCCTGTCGCCGGACTCCCGCACCCTGTATGTCTGCAACCGGGTAGACGGCAGCATCTCGCTGCTTGATCCCAAGACGCTGGCCGTGCGCAGCCACATCGCTATGCCGGGCGGCCCCGACGACCTGGATTTCGCCCCCGACGGCAAGATATGGGTGACCCGGCGCTGGGCCCACACCGTGGCGTTGCTCGACCCCGTCAGCGGCCAGTTCACCACGATCGAGACTGGCCGCTCGCCGCACGGCATTTGGCTCAACACCCACCCGACCGCGCCCGTAAAAGTGAGCGCCCGCTAGCATGGACCCGTTCGACACCGCGGCCGGCTGGCTGCAGGAGCACCTGGTCATCCCCATGCTGTACCAATTCGACATGATGGAGTGGGAGGATATCGGCTACGGCTGGGCGTTGTTCGCGGTCTACGGCGTGGCGCAGGTGCTGATCACTCTCGCCGTCTGCCTGCCGCTGGAACGCTGGCGCCCTGTGGAGAGCTGGCCGGACGCGAAAGCGGTGACGATCGACGTGTTCTACACGTTGCTGAACCGGATCGGCGTGCTGCCGCTGGTGACGTTTGTGCTGTTCTACCAGATCCAGGTGGCGATGAACGGCTGGCTGACCGACCATGGCATCGTGCCGCCGACGCTGGAGATGCTGATCCCCGGCCTGCTCGGCCAGCAGGTGCTGACCTTTGCGCTGTATGTGCTGATCCTGGATTGCGGCGAATACTGGCGCCATCGGCTGAGCCACAGCTTCGGCTGGTGGTGGGCGCTGCATTCTCTGCACCATGCCCAGCGGCAGATGACGTTCTGGTCTGACGACCGCAACCACGTGGTGGACGAGGTGATCAGCTTCGTCTGGTCCGCCGCCATCGCGTTGCTGATCGGCATCCCGCCGCTGCAGTTCCCGCTGTTGGTGCTGGTGCTCCGCTTCCTGGAGAGCCTGAGCCACGCCAATGCCCGTGTGTCGTTCGGCTCCGTGGGCGACCGGCTGCTGATCTCACCACGCTTCCACCGCGCCCATCACGGCGTGCTGGCGGCCGGGCAGCAGAGCTGTAACTACGGCGCCATCCTGCCCGTGTGGGACATGCTGTTCGGCACCGCGGATTTCGGGCGCGAGTATGTCCGCACCGGCGACCCGTCCGGCGAGGAAGCCCTTGCTACCGGCACCTGGTGGCAGCAACAGAGCGCGGGTTGGCGGCGCATGGTCCGGATGGTGCGGCGGCGACGGAGCAGTGTCGGGGTGGCGCGGTAAAGCGCCTCAAAACCGGCCCGCTCCGCAGAAGTCACAGTGATTACCTCCGATGATCCCCCCCAACCCGGGCGCTTCGCCAGGGCCACCGATCATGCCTCGATACTCTTCGGAAAGGGACCTGCGTGGCTTACACCAGCGTGACTTCAGGGCAGTTTGTAACCGGCAGCATCGTCGGACATGGAACGTTCGACGAGGTGCTTTCAGGCGGAAGCGTCATCTCGACTTCCGTTGCCGACGGAGGCTTCTTGCAAGTCTATGCAGGGGGGTCCGCTACAAGCACAACCGTCGCCCCAGGCGGCTTCGAGCAGACCCGGGGCAATGATACCGCCACGCTGGTCCAATCCGGTGGCTACTACCAAGTCTACGCGGGTGGAGAGGGCGCCGGTGTCGTCATTCAGAACGGCGCTGTTGCGCAGGTATCGGGAGGAACCGTCCTCGGTGTTACGGTCGAGTCAGGCGGCAACCTCCAGGTATATCCCGGCGGTGTGGTGAGCGGAGCATCGATCATCGGCCGCGGGATGGTCACCACTGGTGGAACGCTTGCCGACGCGACGCTCACGCCCGGCGCTGAAGTCCTGATCGGCTCCGGTGCCATCGTGACCGATCTGACGTTGATGGGCCGCTCGGTCGTTGACCTCGGCGCAATCGCCTATACTGCGGGTGGTTCGGCGACGCTTGCTTCAGCGACCGATCTGCTGACGATCTCGGAAGGAAGTTTCACCACAACGCTGCAGCTTGCCGGCAGCTATACTGGGTTTTACTTCGATTTGTCGACGTATTATGGTATGACAGAGCTTCCCAGCGATCAGCCAGCCACCGAAGTCACTGTAGAAGCGTCACGTTATCCAGCATGCTACTGTTCCGGTACCATGATCCGCACGCGAGACGCCGATGCGCCAATTCAGGACCTGCGGATCGGCGATATGATCATCACTGCGTCTGGGCAGCACCGCGCGATCAAGTGGGTCGGACGCCGTAGCTACGCCGGGCGCTTCCTGGCCGCCAATCCCGGCGTGCAGCCCATTTGCCTTGCCGCCGGCTCACTCGGCGATGGGCTTCCCCGCCGCGACTTATGGGTCTCGCCGGAGCATGCCATGTTCCTGGACGGCGTACTCGTCCCTGCCCGGCACTTGCTGAATGGCAGCACTATCGTGCGGAAGCACGGGCTGAAGCGGGTCGACTACTTTCATATCGAGCTCGATAGCCATGACGTGATCCTGGCCGAGGGGGCAAAGTCGGAAAGCTACCTCGATGACAACAATCGCGGTGTCTTCAACAACGCGAACCAGTACGCGGCGCTACACCCGGACACATTATCCTCAACCCGTTTCTATGCCCCGCGCGTGGAGAGCGGCTACGTGCTGGAGGCAATCCGGCGGCGGTTGGCAATAGCGACTGAGAGCACAACGGTGATACGTGAAACGCCGGAGTGGCGTCACTCGGCCTGATCCAGCCAGGGCGGCACCGGCAGCCCCTTGCCGCGCAGAAAGGCCGGGTTGAACAGTTTGGACTGATACCGCGCGCCGCCGTCGCACAGGATCGTCACCACCGTGTGGCCCGGCCCGAGATCGCGTGCCACCCGGATCGCCGCGGCCACGTTCAGACCCGCCGAGCCACCGACCGAGAGCCCCTCGTGCTGCAACAGGCCGAACACTTGCTCCAGTGCTTCCGCGTCGGGGATGCGCAAGGCGTCGTCGATCGCGACGTCCTCGAGGTTGGCGGTGACGCGGGACTGGCCGATCCCCTCGGTGATCGAGCTGCCGGAGGCGGTGAGGTCGCCGGTCTTCACCCAGCCGTACAGGCCGCTGCCCTCCGGATCGGCCAGCACGATCCGCACGTCCGGGCGCTGCGCCTTGAGGAACAGGGACACGCCGGCCAGGGTGCCGCCGGTGCCGCAGGCGCAGGTAAACGCGTCCACCCGCCCCTCCGTCTGCGCCCAGATCTCGGGGCCGGTGGTGGTGCGGTGGCCCTCGCGGTTGGCCGTGTTGTCGAACTGGTTGGCCCAGACCGCGCCCAGCTCCCGCGCCAACCGCTCGGAGGTGCGGACGTAGTTGCCGGGGTCGCTGTAAGGCTTGGCCGGCACCAGGCGCAGATCGGCGCCGATCATGCGCAGGACGTCGATCTTCTCCTGGCTCTGCGTGTTCGGCATCACGATCACGCTGCGGTAGCCGCGGGCGTTGGCGACCAGAGTGAGGCCGATGCCGGTGTTGCCGGCGGTGCCCTCCACGATGGTGCCGCCGGGCCGCAACAGGCCGCGTGCCTCGGCGTCGGCGATGATCGCCAGCCCGGCGCGGTCCTTCACCGAACCGCCCGGGTTCATGAACTCGGCCTTGCCCAGGATGGTGCAGCCAGTCGCCTCCGACGCCCGGCGCAGGTGGATGAGCGGCGTGTGGCCGATCGCCGCACTCATGCCGTCCTGACCAACCGGAGGACTGCTATCCAGGTTTGTGCTTTGCATCGCGCTGAGGCACCTTCCGCGCCGATCTTGAGGATGTGCAGATGGTCGACGACGTGGCACCGAAACAGGTGTGGGACGCACTGGTCAGCCACGCGGATGCGCGGCTGGTGGATGTGCGGACGGATTTCGAGTGGGCGCAGATCGGGGTCCCGGATCTGGCGGGCGCGGCTAAGCAGCCGGCGCTGATCTCCTGGCAGGTGGCGCCGACGATGCAGGTGAATGCCGGGTTCGTGGACGACTTGCGCAAAGCGGGCGTGGCGGAAGACGACCACGTGTACTTCCTGTGCCGCAGTGGCGTGCGTTCGGTGGCGGCGGCCCTGGCGGCGCAGGCGGCCGGGTTCAAGCACACCTACAACATCGCCGACGGCTTCGAGGGGCCGCCGAACGGGCAGGGGATGCGCGGCCAGGTCGCCGGTTGGCAGGCCGACGGGCTGCCCTGGACCAAGGGCTGACCGCACGTGCAGCCTGTCGACCGTGCCGCGACCCGTTACGACCGGACGACCATCGTCTTCCATTGGCTGACGCTGCTGCTGATCATCGCCCAATGGTGCATCGCGCAGATGATCGACTGGGCGCCCCGTGGCGCCCCGCGCGTACCGATGCGCTCGCTGCACCTCACCGTCGGCGTCATCCTGGTAGTGCTGATCGTCGCCCGGGTGATCTGGCGTGCCACCGACGGCCGTCGCCTTCCGGCCGCCGACCCTGGGCCGCTGCATGCCGTCGCGAAGGCGACGCACTGGGGGCTATACGCCTTGATGGCGGCCGCGCTGGGGACGGGGCTCATGCTGTGGTGGGTACGCGGCGACACGTGGTTTTTCGTGTTCAGCGTTCCGAAGCTCGACCCGTCCAACAAGGCGCTGGCCGAGTTCTTCGACCACTGGCACCCGACGCTGGCGACCGCGATCCTGTACCTGGCCGGGCTGCACGCGGCCGCGGCCTTGGTCCACCGCTTCCTGTGGCGCGAGGGCGTGCTCGGGCGCATGTTGGTGCGGAACAAGCAGACGCGCGCCTGAGGCGGTCGGACTCCCTAACTATTCCCGCTCCCGTCCGTCACGGGAGAGGGACGGGGTGAAGGTCGGACGCGCACTTACGTCTCGGTAGCTACGAGATTCCAAGCTCCCTCACCCCAGCCCTCTCCCAGGAGAGGGAGAAGCGAGGCGCGCTATCGAGATGCATTGCTCTGCCAGCCACGTGTCGGCTAACCAGCCTGCAACGGTTCAAGCCGGAAACCAATTGCCATGAAATCCCGGCGGGATGCGGTGCGGCAGCCGGACCGTGGCGACTGGGGCCGCCTCGAACGCCTGTGCGTCGAGGATCGTGAAATCCGTGGTCTCGGCCGCCGTGTCGATCACCAGGCCGAGGAGCCAGCCCTCGTCCTCCGCCGCGCCGGTTCCCGCCGGGACGAATACGAATTCGCCGGGTAGGTGGCCGTCACCGAAATCGTGGACCAGGCGGCTGCCCGTCTCGAGGTCGTGCTTATAGATCCGCGTGG
>CAXSEK010000201.1:2615-6051 GCA_964235625.1 uncultured Acetobacteraceae bacterium | reverse complement strand
GAGCCGGGCACCGCGTTCGAGGCGCTGCACCGGAGCGGCGCGCTGGTGCTGCCGGACGGGGAGGACGCCGCCATTCTGTACGAGGCCACCGCCGAGGCCGCCGCCGCGCACGGCCTCGCGCAATACGAGATCTCCAACTACGCTGCCCCCGGTGCCGAGAGCCGGCACAACCTCGCCTACTGGCGCTACGGCGACTACGCCGGCATCGGGCCGGGCGCGCATGGCCGGGTGATGCTCGGCGGCCGGCTGGTGGCCACCCGGCGCCACCGCGCGCCCGAACCCTGGGCCGAGCGCGTGGAGCGGGACGGCCACGGCAGCACGGCGGAGGAGGTGATCCTCCCCACCGACCGGGCGCGCGAGATGCTGCTGATGGGGCTGCGCCTGCACGAGGGCGTGGACGTCGCCCGCTTCGCCCGCCGCTGCGGCATGCCCATCACCAGCGCGCTCGACGCTTGTGTGCTCACCCAGGCGGAAGACGCCGGCTACGTCATACTGACCCCGGAGCGCCTCGTCGCCACCGCGGAAGGGCGCGTCCGGCTAGACGCCCTGCTGCCGGCGCTGCTGCTGTAGCGTGGACCGCCGCCCCTGTGCGTCGTATACGCGCGGATATTACGCGGAGCTTCCGTTCATGCGCCCTGCCCTCTCCCTCGCTTTGCTCGCCCTCGCCGCCACCACCTCCACTGTACAAGCGGACCCGCTCCGGATCTTTGCCGCCGGCAGCCTGTCCGGCGTGGTCGGCGAGTTGGTGACGGCGTCCGGGCTGCCCGCGGCCGCGGTGGCGCCCCCGGTGTACGGCCCGGCAGGCTTGCTGCGGCAACGGATCGAGGGCGGCGAGGCGGCGGACCTGTTCGCCTCGGCTGACCTGGCGCAGCCGCAGCGCATCGCGGCCGCCCATCCGGGCACCAGCGTGGTGCCGTTCGCGCGCAACCGGACCTGCGCCGTGGGTGCCGCGTCACTCGGCCTGGAGCGCGGCAGCCTGCTCGACCGCATGCTCGACCCGGCGGTCCGCATCGCCACCTCCACGCCCGGCTCCGATCCTGGCGGCGACTACGCCCAAGCCGTGTTCGCCCGTGCCGAGCTTGTTCATCGCGGGGCGCAAGCGGTGCTGCAGGCGAAGGCGCAGGCCCTGTTCGCCGGCCCCACCACCATGGTGCCGACGAATGGCCACACGCCGGGTGGCGCTGTCCTGCTGGCGAACCGGGCCGACCTGCTGCTTTATTACTGCAGCAACGCCCCCGCCATCCTGGCCGAGGTCCCGGGCACCGTCGCCATCCCGCTGCCGCCGGCGCTGGAACCAGGTCCGGTGTACGGATTGGCGGTGCTCGGCACCAATCCAGACGCATCGAAGCTGGCCCTGTTCATGCTGTCCGGCGACGGCCAGGCCATCCTGGCGCGCCACGGCCTGCTTCCCGTGCTCTCCGCCACGGATGGTATCACGGTGCTGAAGGCAGGCAGCCTCCCCTCACCACTCTCGTTGGCCGACCTGCACGCGCTCCCATCCACCCCGGCCCCGGTCACTCGAGAAGGTGGGAGCGAGGCAACCGCGCAGTTCACCGGGCCGACGCTGTGGGCCGTGCTGCGCCAAGCCGGCGTGATCGACCCGAACTTCCACAAGCGCGTTGACCAGGTCATCACGGTCACCGGCCGCGACGGCTACAGCGTCATGGTCGCAATGGGCGAGATCGACCCCGAGTTCGAGAACAAGCCGATCGTCCTCGCCACCGAACGCAACGGCGCGGCGCTGGACGTTCCCCGCCTGGCTATCCCCGGCGACAAACGCCCCGGCCGCAGCGTACGGGACGTGACGAGCATCGAGGTTCGGTGACACGCGCTCGAACCCTCTCCCTCTCCCTCTTTTGGGAGAGGACCGGGGTGAGGGAGCTTGGGATCCCGTTGTAGCTGATCGTGTGTGCGCGCTCGACCCTCACCCCGACCTCTCCCGTAAAGAACGGGAGAGGGAGAAGGCCTTCTGATCTAGGTCGACGCCAAGACATCACACCAACCCGGTCGCCACCAGCACCGCCAGCCCCGCCGCCAGCACGCCCATGCCCGCGCCGATCCAGCTGACCGGGGCGATGCGCGTCACCACCGAGACGCTCGCCAGGACAATCGAGATCTGCAGCACGCTGGTGACGATCTCGTACCATTCGTAGCGGTGGAGTGCTGCCTCGCGCACCTCCGCCTGCGCCGCTGCGCGGGCAAGGACTTGCTTGCCGCCGTTGCCGCGGTCGCTGTCCTCGACCAGGCGGCTAGCCTCCAGCTTGGCGCTCGCCACCGCCTTCTCCGTCTCCGGCGTAGGCGGCAGCAGGCCCAGCGTCACGGCCGACTGGGTCAGTACCAGCGCACGGGTCTGCCGCGCCTGGTAGAAGGCGTAGGCATCGCTGGCCCCGATGTAGTTGGCCAGATAGGCGTTCTGCGAACTCCGCCCCGCCATCTCTGATACCGCTAGCACCGCGGCGAGTACGCCAATCAGGATGGCCGAACGGCGGGCATTCGTATCGTCCGGGTTGTGTTCGAGGTGATGGTGCCGTTCCAGCGCCTCGGATGCCAATTCGCTCATAAAGAAATCTTTACGTCATCTCGCGCCCAAGTTCGAGGGCTCGCGCATACACGACCTTCCGCGGCAACCCCGTCGAGCCCGCGACCAGCGCCGCCGCGTCCTTCACGCTGCCGAGCGCCAGCGCCGCCCGCAACTGCGCGTCCAGGTCCTCGGCATCGGCCGCCTCCGCCGGGGCCGGGCCGAGCAGGACGGTGATCTCCCCCCGCGCCGGCTCGGCCGCGTAATGGCTGGCGAGCGCAGCCAGGCCGTCCCGCCGCACCTCCTCGAACCGCTTGGTCAACTCCCGCGCGATGGCGGCCGGGCGGTCGCCGAACGCCGCATGCAGGTCGGCCAGCATCTCGGCCAGCCGGTGCGGCGCCTCGTGCCAGATCAGCGTCGCGTCCAGCCCCGCCCGCTCTGCCGCCCGCAGCCGGCCGAACGCGGCCATGCGGGCGGCCGACCGCGGCGGCGCGAAGCCCAGGAATAGGAAGGGCTGCGGCGGCAGGCCACTCAGCACCAGCGCCGTCACCGCCGCGTTCGGCCCGGGCACCGCACTCACCGGCAGCCCCGCCGCCAGCGCCGCGCGCACCAGGCGGAACCCGGGATCGCTCACCAGCGGCGTCCCGGCGTCCGACACCAGCACCAGCGTCTGCCCGCGTCGCACCGCCTCCAGCAACGCTGGGATGCGAACTTCCTCGTTGTGCTCGTGCAACGGCGAGGTTGTCACGGTGATCCCGTAGGCGGAGAGCAGCCGCGCCGTGTGCCGCGTGTCCTCGCACAACAGCAGGTCGGCGCTGCCCAACGCCTCCAGGGCGCGCGCGCCGATATCCCGGAGGTTGCCGATGGGCGTGGAAACCATCACAAGCTGGCCCCGCGCCGGGTTCGACGCGTCGTCCG
>CAXSEK010000201.1:0-2515 GCA_964235625.1 uncultured Acetobacteraceae bacterium | reverse complement strand
TGCGTCCAGCTCCCGCCCGCAGGGGCCGTGCGGGGCGCAGCCAATGGGCAGGCCGGCACGTTCCTCGCGCCCGGCCCCGCCGCGCGGCGGATCGCAGTGCTGCTGCCGCTATCCGGGCCCAATGCGGCGCTCGGGCGCGACCTTCTGCGCTCCGTGCAGCTTGCACTCGGCAGCGACGGCCCGCAACCGGATGTGCAGGACACGGGTGGCACGCCGACCGGCGCCACCATCGCCGCGCAGACCGCCGTCGCGAATGGGGATGCCGTGATCGTAGGCCCGCTGACCGCGCCCGAGACCGCCGCGGCCGCCGCCGTCGCGACCACCATCCCCATCCTGGCCTTCACCTCCGACCGCAACCAGGGCCGGCCCGGCGTGTGGCCCCTCGGCATCACGCCGCAGCAGCAGGTGGCGCGGCTGGTGCAGGCCCTGTCCCACGCGAATAAGACGCAGCCGGCGGCCGTGCTGCCGGACAACATCTTCGGCGACGCGCTGGCCGGCGGCCTGATCGAGGCCGCTGCCAAGGTCGGTGATGCCACGCCGCAGATCCGCCGCTACCCCAACGGGCGCACGGCGGCGCTGGACTCGGCGTTGAAAAACGTATCGGACGCCGAGAACCGCACCGCGCTGGTCGCCCCCACGGATCCGGCGGATCCTTTGATGGCGACGATACCCGCCCCCACCCCAACGCCGCCGCCGTTCGACTCCCTGCTGCTGGCCGAGAGTGGCCCGGCGCTGCAGGCGGTCGCCGCAGCGCTGCAGAAATACGACATCCACCCGCCCCGGGTGCAGATCATCGGGCCGGGCACCTGGGCGCGGGATGCCGCCAACCTCGGCGGCCTGGCCGGGGCGTGGTATGCCGCACCCGACCCGGCGACGCGCGGCGCCTTCGAGCAAATCTACGCCGCCCGCTTCGGCAGCGACCCACCCGGCTATGCCTCCATCGCCTACGATGCCACCCAGCTCGCCCGCGTCGCCGCCAGCAACCCCGCCGCCCTCACCCAGCCCGGCGGCTTTCGCGGCGCCGACGGGCCACTCGCCCTTCGTCCCAACGGCCAGGTGGCACGCGGGCTGGCCGTGTTCGCCGTCGGGCCAGGCGGACCGCAGATCGTCGATCCCGTCCCGGCGAGCATCGCCGACGGCAGCTAGCCCCCCGACGAGGCCGATGCTCGCCACCGCCGCCCTTGCCGCGATCCCCGTCCTGACGGTGGTGGCCTTGGTGATAGCCGGACAGCTCGGCCTATGGCCGGCGCTCGCCGCCGGCGGGCTGGACGTGCTGGCCGCCGCCGGCCTCGCGCGCATGTGGGCGCGCGACAAGGCGTTCGTGGTCGCGCAAGTCCGGCGGGCGGCGGATGGCGCCCTGTCCGGCGGGCCGCCGCCCCAGCTGCATGGCGAATTGGGCCGCGCCCTGCGCCTGTTCCGCGCACGGTGGGACACGCTGGCCAGCCAGGTCCGCACCGAGGAGGCGATCGTCGAGGCGCTGCCCGACCCGCTGATCGTGATCGGGCCGGACCGCGCCGTGCTGCGCGCCAACGCCGCCGCCCACGCCGCTTACGGTGCCGAGATCTCGGCCGTGCTGCGCCATCCCGGCCTGCGCGGCGCGATCGACCGGGTGTTGGCCACGGGCACGGCCCAGGGCACGTCCGAGGGGGCGGACCTGTCCCTCCCCGTCCCCATCCCGCGTGAGGTGCACGCCACGGTGTTCCGGCTGAGCGGCGCGCGGATGGCGGCCGTGCTGTCCGACCGCACGCGGGAACGCGCCCTGGAACGCATGCGCGCCGATTTCGTGGCCAATGCCAGCCACGAGCTGCGCACGCCGCTCGCCAGCCTGATCGGCTTCATCGACACGTTGCGCGGCCCGGCGGCGGACGACCCGCCGGCGCAGGCCCGCTTCCTCGCCATCATGGCCGAGCAGGCCGGACGGATGAACCGCCTGATCGACGACCTGCTCAGCCTCTCGCGCATCGAACTGACGGAGCACCAGGCCCCCACGGGCGAGGTGGCGCTGGACGACCTGCTACGCTTCACCGCAGCCTCGTTCGAACCGCGGATCACGACCCGCGGCATCTACCTGGAGCTGCATCTGCCGCCGGACCTGCCGGACGTGCCCGGCGACGAGGACCAGTTGGGCCAGGTGCTGCAGAACCTGCTGGACAACGCCGTCAAATACGGTCGGGAGGGCGGCACGGTCCGGGTTGCCGCGGCCCGGGTGCCGCCCGGCGGACGCTGGCCAGCACGGCCTGGTGTCACCGTCTCGGTCGCCGATGACGGGGCTGGCATCCCGCGCCAGCATCTGCCGCGGCTGACGGAGCGGTTCTACCGCGTGGACACCGGCCGCTCCCGCGCCGTCGGCGGCACGGGGCTGGGCCTGGCAATCGTCAAGCACATCCTGAACCGGCACCGGGGACAGTTGGCGATCGACAGCAAGGAGGGCGAGGGCGCCACCTTCACCATTTGGCTTCCGGCCGGTGGGCGGACCTAACCGGCCAGCGACGCCGCGATGTTCACGCCGAGCGCG
>CAXSEK010000200.1:0-6067 GCA_964235625.1 uncultured Acetobacteraceae bacterium | reverse complement strand
ACTTCAGGCGATAGATCACCGCATCCAGACGGCGCTCGAGCAGCTCGATCAGGTTCTCGCTGGTGTCGCCCTTGCGGCGCACGGCCTCGTCGTAATACTTGCGGAACTGCTTCTCGCCGATATTGCCGTAATAGCCCTTCAGCTTCTGCTTCGCCATCAACTGGATGCCGAAATCGGTCGGCTTCTGCTTGCGGCGCTGACCGTGCTGGCCGGGACCGTAATCATGCTTGTTGATCGGGGACTTGGCGCGGCCCCACAGGTTCACGCCGAGGCGGCGGTTGATCTTGTACTTGGATTCGGTACGCTTGGTCATGGTCGCGGGTAGCCCATTCTGTGTCGCTCCCAATTGGCTCGGGTCGCGTTGTTGCACCGGTAGTCCGCCAACAGGGCAGCGGCGGGCGCGGATCCGAACGATCCGTCCACGTTCCCGGCAGTGGCGCGGGGGTTACGCTGCGTCACCCGGCTTGTCAAACCAGCCGGGGCGCGTCATGTGCCCGGTATGGTCAATCGCGGCGAGATTATCTGGCTTGGGGTCGCCTCCGGTGTCACCGGCGGGCTCATCGGCGGCATGATGCTGGGGATCGGCATCTCCATGATGCTGGCCGGGGTGTATTTCGGGCTGCTGTTGATCTGCATTGGCGGACCTTGCTCCGGGCTCATCGGGTGGCTGATGGCTCGGCGGTTGGCCAAACAGCTTTAGGTCGCGCCGGTGCGCAGGGCCGCGACGCGGATCCGCTCGAGCTGGACGACGTAGAGCCCGCTGCCGGCGATGATCGCGGCGCCCACCAGCGTCCAACGGTCCGGCGCCGCTCCGAACACCAGGAAGCCGAGCGCCGACGACCAGATCAACTGCGCGTAGCTCAGCGGCGCCAGCACGGTCGCCCTGGCATACCGGTAGGCCAGCACCGCCAGCCACTGTGCCGTCGATGCGACCAGGCCCACCACGAGGCATAGGCTTAACTCGCGCAGCGTCAACGGCGCCAGGAAGAACGGCACGATGCAGAGCAGCAGCACGAAGCCGGTGCTCGCCGTCCAGAGCAGGGTGGTGCTCGATCGGTCGACGCCGACTAGCCGCCGGGTCACCAGCATCGCCATGCACCAGCATAGCGATGATGCCAGCACCAGCAGCGCCGACGGGTGCAGCCCGCCCACGCCGGGCCGGACGACCACGAGCACGCCGGCGAACCCGATCAGCACCGCCAGCCAGCCCTGCGGACGCACCACCTCGCCCAACACGGGGATCGCGAGCAGCGTGATCAGCAGCGGTGTGATGAAGTTTAATGCGGTCGCCTCGGCGATCGGCAGCGAGCCGAGGGCCAGGATGAACGCCACCGCGCTGCCCACCACGCCCACCCCGCGGATCACTTGCAGTGTCGGGCGGCGGCTGCGCAGCGAGGTGCGGCGGCGGCGAAACAGCGCGCTCCCCGCCATCGCCGCGAACACGGCATAGCGGAGGGTGGCGAGTTCGATCGCCGGAACGCTCTGTGTCACGTATTTCGCCATCGTGTCGGACAGCGAGAACAGCACGGTGGCACCCAGCATTAGCGCGCCGCCGCGAAGGAAATTGTCCGCCATTTGCTCGGTAACTTGGATCACATCCTGCCGGAGAGAAACCCATTTACGTCATGGGCAGGGGTGCGCGGCCGACCATCTTCTGTGCGGGCGGCAGAGGGAGGGGACAGGTCCACCTGCCACGATCACCGACTCCGTCTTATGCTGCGCTAGCCGATCGGCGCGAACAGTGCGTCCAGGTCGCCCTCCGTCAGCGCCGCGGCATCGCCGCCGCTGGCGCCCAGCACGCCCGCCGCCAGCGCCTGCTTGCGTTCCTTCAACGCGACCATCTTCTCCTCGATCGTGCCGGCCGTGATCAGCTTGTGCACGAACACGGGCTTGTCCTGGCCGATGCGGTGCGCCCGGTCGGTCGCCTGGTCCTCCACGGCCGGGTTCCACCACGGATCGTAATGGATCACGGTGTCGGCCGCCGTCAGGTTCAGCCCGGTGCCGCCCGCCTTCAGGCTAATCAGGAACAGCGGGACCTCGCCCGACTGGAACCGCCGCACCGGCTCCGCACGGTCCTTCGTGTCACCGGTCAGCAGCACGTAGGGCTGACCCATCGCCGCCAGCTCCGCCTCGATCAGCGCCAGCATCGAGGTGAACTGGGAGAACAGCAGCACCCGGCGCCCCTCCTCCAGCAGCTGCGGCAACAATTCCAGCAGGCGCTCCAGCTTGGCCGATTTCGCCTTCGCCGCTTTGGCAGTCGCCAGTTTCAGCAGCCGCGGATCACAGCACACCTGCCGCAGCTTCAACATCGCATCCAGGATCACGATGCCGGACCCCGCCAGCCCGCGCTCGGCGATGGCGGCGCGCACCTTGGCATGCATGGCCAGCCGGATGCCCTCGTAGATCGCCTGTTGCGCATCCTCCATCTGCACACGTTCGGCTATCTCGCTCTTGGGCGGCAGATCGGTCGCGACCTCCGCCTTGGTACGGCGCAGCAGGAAGGGCGCCACGCGCCGGGCCAGCACACCTTGGCGCTCCAAATCCGCACCCTTCTCGATCGGACCGCGGAAGCGGCGGCCGAAGCTCTGCCGGTCCCCTAGGAACCCTGGCGACAGGAAATCGAACAGCGACCACAACTCGCCCAGATGGTTTTCTAGCGGCGTGCCGGACAGGCAAAGGCGCTGGCCGGCGCGCAGCCCGCGCGCAAGCTTGGACGTGGTGGCGAGCGGGTTCTTGATCGTCTGCGCCTCGTCCAGCGTCACGATGGACCAGTCCTGCGCCGTCAGCACGGCGTGGTCGCGCGCGAGCAGCGGGTAGGTGGTGATCACCAGGTCGTGCCCGGCGATGTCGCCGAACCGCGCCGCCCGGTCCGGCCCGTGCAGCACCAGGGTGCGCAGCCGGGGTGCGAAGCGGGTGGCCTCCGCGCGCCAGTTCGGCACCAGGCTGGTCGGGCAGACGACCAGGGCCGGGCGGTCCAGCCGGCCGTGGGCCTGTTCGGTGGCAATGTGGGCGAGGGCCTGCACCGTCTTGCCCAGACCCATGTCGTCCGCCAGGACGCCGCCCAGCCCGGCCGCGCGCAACATCTGCAGCCAGGCCAGCCCGTCCGCCTGGTACGGCCGCAACGTGGCGGCGAACCCGTCGGGCACTGGGCATGCCGGGATGCCGCCATGCTCGCGCAGCTGCCGTCCCAGCGCACGCACCGCGTCCCCGCCCGACCAGGCGATGCCGGCATTGGCGCTCGCCGCCTCGAGCAGCGCGATATCGCCGGCATCGCGGCGCGACACCCGGACGAGGCCCTCCGCTTCCGCCAGCCCCGAGCCGGCGAACAGCTCGATCAGTGGCGCCAGGATCGGCTCCAGCTGCTGCAGCTTGATGGTCAGCAGCCGCCCGTCCGGCATTGGCAGCAGCAATAGCTTGTCCTGGTCGTCCTGCTCGACGGTAATGGCCTCGACGCCGCCGCCCTGGATGGCCGCCAGCAATGCGGGGATCAGGTTGACCCGCTCGCCCCCTACCACCACGCCGAAATCGAGATCGAACCAATCGATCCCGGAGCCCTCGCGCAGTTCGAACGAAAGGTCGCTCTCGGGCTCCACCAGCCGCACCGGGAAATCGTCGGCGACCTCAACCTGCCAGCCCTCCGCCCGCAACTGCGGGACGTCCTCGAGCATGAACTCGATCCAGCCGTCCGGATCGTCCAGCACCAGCGTGCCTTCGCTGGGCGTACGGTCCGCATAGCCGGTATAGTAACCGTACGACGCCCGGAAGCCGAGCAAACGCAGCCGGTCCAGGCCGTTGCGCTCCGCCGCGTTGTCCCGGAAGACCTCGAACAAGACACCTGCATGCTGGATGGTCTGCTGGAGCTGACCGGAGGATGCCGTCGGCAAGGTCACCGGCCCGTAGCACCAGGACAGGCTTGCGACGGGCTTGCGCAAGCCAGGAGGTGTAACGGCCCCTGCCGCGGTTCGGTAGAAGCCGACGATGTCGGCCGGCACCGCCTCACTGGCCAGCCTCAGCATCGGTCTCGGCTTCTGCTTCAGCGGCGTTGGCGGTGCCAGCGCGGCCGGGGCAGGCAGCTGCCGATCCGGCCAGCGGCGGCCGATCTCCGCGTGCACGCGGCGTGCGACGGAAGGGGGCAGGGCGGGGGCCGCCAGCACAGCGCGGATCAGCCGTGTCGGCAGACCGGTCTCAAGGAGGCCCATGACGCCAGTGGCCGGATCGACATACCACGGCGTAGCCAGGCGCAAGGCGAGCATCGGCGGCGCCACCTCCAGCGCGGGCAGTTGGCGGCCGTCGCTCTGGACGGTCCAGGTGACGTTGGCGTTCACCGGTCCACCTTTGGTTAGCGCGGGGCCGTCCCACTTGCCCCAGCGGCCACTTCCCGAGGCGAATATGAGCTGCAACGCGAGCGCGAACTCCTCGTCCCTGGTCTGGAAACTCCTCAATTGGCGCAGGATCGCCTGGTCGGACGGCCGTACGAATTTCGGCGCAGTGGTGGGATGCAGCAGCTGGTCGAGGCGGTATTGCGTCGTGGGCGCGACGACCGTCCCATCCTTCTTGGCGTCATACGCCTCCAGTTCGACCCTCACGCTGCCCGTCCGGGCTTCCTGCTTGAACACGTAGACGAGACGCTTGCGAATGGTAGGGGGATGGCCCGTGTGCTCCGGCTCCTGCGCGCTGCCGAGATTGGCCAGCCACGTGACGACATCGCCGGGCAGGGCTTCCTCGGTCGCGACATTCGCCTGCAGGCCGGTTGTGGCGAACAGGAGGCCTGGCTCTCCCATGCCAGGCCGCTTCCGGAAAGCGAGCAGCACCGCCGCGACGTGCTTGCAGTTGGAGCCGACCGGGCACGTGCACGATCCTTTCACGCTGACGCCGGCCCGGCCCGGCGTCAGTCGGACGGTTTGTCGGTAGGGCATGCGATCGCTGCCCTGGACGGCACCTTCGATGATACCGTCCCCGGTCGTGCGTAGGTCCTGGACCCGGCCGCCGATGGCATAATAACGTCCCGCGCGGAATGCCGTGTGGGAGAAGGCACCCTGGATGTCCCGCTCAGTGAACATGCTCGTACATTCCCCGACTCGACTCTACCCAGCGAGTTTAGCGCAACGGCTCGCCGTGATGCATGACCCCAGACGATCGCGGCGTCACCACTCCCGCCGGCTTGAAGCATGACGGTGCCGTCTCGTCAGGCGTCTTCGGCCTAAGGGGGTTGTGGCAGACCGACCGGGGCTCCGTCCTCCGGCCGGCCCCGCACCATCCGCCCGCGTGACAACTCCGCCACGATGCCGTGCAGGGTGCGGATCTCCTGCTCCGTCACCTCGCCGCGTTCGAACAGGTGGCGGATGTTGCGGACCATGCCCGGCCGCTTCGGCTGGTTGCGTAGGAAGGCGCAGGCGTCCAGCTCGGTGACCAGGTGCTCCAGGAAGCCGTTCAGCGCGCCCTTGGTGGCGATCTCGGTCTCATTGGTCATCAACACCCGGCCCGGCGTCGCGTCGGCCGCGGTCCACCATTCGTACGCCATCACCATCACGGCCTGGGCGAGGTTGAGCGAGGAGAACGCCGGATTGAGCGGGTAGCGCACCAGCGTGTCCGCTTCGGCCATGTCGTCATTGTCGAGCCCGGCGCGTTCCGGCCCGAACAGGATGCCGCAGCGGAGCGACCGCCCGGCGGCCTCGTGCAAGGCGGTCGCGGCAGCGCGGGCCGTCATCACCGGCTTGATGATGTGGCGGTCCCGCGGGCAGGTGGCGAACACGCGGTGCAGGTCCGCCACGGCGTCGGCGACGGTCGGGTGCAGGGTGAGCGCGTCCAGGATACGGTCTGCGCCGGATGCCGTCCGCCACGCCCGCTCCTGCGGCCACCCGTCCCGCGGGGCGACGAGGCGGAGGTGGAACAGCCCGCCATTGGCCATGCAGCGTGCCACGGAGCCGATGTTGTCGGCGAGTTGCGGCCGCACGAGGATCACCACGGGGCTGCCGGGGATCGGGGCCAGCTCGGCGCCGCCGTCGCGGCCGGTCATGGGTGGCTAGGCGGAGGCCTCTCTTCTCCCCCTCCCCTTGTGGGAGGGGGC
>CAXSEK010000199.1:0-6108 GCA_964235625.1 uncultured Acetobacteraceae bacterium | reverse complement strand
CGGGGCGGCGGGACATTTGGGACAACCGCAACGACGTGCTGGCCTCGATCGCGAACTACTTGCTGAAGTCCGGCTGGCGGCCCGGCGAACCCTGGGGCCAGCTGGTCCGCGTTCCCGTCGGCTTCGACGCCGCGCCGGGCGGGCGCGACGACCACCGCCCACTCGCCGCGTGGACGAAGCTCGGCGTGACGCGGGCGGACGGCGCGGCGTTTTTGCGGGCGGACATATCCGGGGCGGTGGTGATGCCGGACGGGGCCGGTGGCGAGGCCTATATGACATACGCGAACTTCACCGTCATCCGGCTCTATAATCCGTCGGACCTCTACGCGCTCTCCGTGGGGTTGCTGGCCAGCCGGGTTGCCCCCCAGGGCAACGAGTTCTGAACCCAGCCGGGCGGGTGCGCCAGGCGGCCGTGCTGGTGGGCGGTCCGGCGTCGGCGCCGAGCGCGCTGCTGGATGTCGGCGGGCGGCCGTTCCTGGCCTGGGTGCTGCGGGAGCTTTGCCGGTGGCGGATCGAGGAGGTGGTGCTGCTCGCCTCGCACCCCGCCGGCCCGATCCATGTCGCGCTGCCCGGTGTCGTTGCGGGCCTGCCGCGGCCGCTGCGCATCCGGGTCAGCGAGGCGCCGGAGGGGGCGGGGACCGGAGGGGCGCTGCGGCATGCGCGCGGCCTGCTGGCGCCGCGGTTCCTGTTGTTGCGTGGCGGCAGCTTGCTGGACGCCAACCTTGCGCCCCATCTCGGCAGCGACCCGCCGGGCACGCTCGGCCGCTTGGTGCTGCGCCGCGTGCCCGATACGGGCCGGCATGGCGTCGCGACCCTGGCGGGCGACGCCGTCACCGGTTTCGCCGCACCTGCGCCGGGCCTGCCGGGCTTGGTCGAGTCCGGCCTGGCCGTGCTCGACCGCGCGCTGGTGGACAGCCTGCCGGAGGCGTGCTCGCTCGAGCGGGACGTGCTGCCGGGGCTGGCGCGCTCCGGGCGGCTGCGGGGGCGGGTGGCGGAGGGCTGGTTCGCGGACATCGGCGTGCCGGACAGCCTAGCCCAGGCGCACGGGGCGTTGCCGGCCCGGTTGCGGCGGCCCGCGCTGTTCCTCGACCGGGACGGCGTGCTCAATCGCGACTATGGCTGGGTCGGCAGCTGCGAGCGCTGGGAGTGGATGCCCGGCGCCATCGAGGCCGTGCGGGAGGCGACGGAGGCCGGCTGGCACGTGATGGTCGCGACGAACCAATCGGGCGTGGCGCGTGGGCACTACACGGAGGCGGACGTGCAAGCGCTGCACGGGTGGATGGCGGACACGCTGATGGCAGCCGGCGGCACGGTGGACGACCTGCGCTACTGCCCGTTCCACCCCGAGGCCGTGGTTCCCGCCTATCGCCGCGCCAGCGCCTGCCGCAAGCCGCAGCCGGGCATGTTGCTGGAGATGATCGCCGCCTGGGGCCTGGACCCGGGTGCCTGCCACATGGTGGGCGACAGCGCGCGGGACATCGCGGCGGCGCATGCGGCGGGCGTGGCCGGCCACTTGTTCACGGGCGGCGACCTGCGGGGCCTGATCCGCCCGATCCTGGCCGGGCGGGCGGCGTGATCGTTGGTCGGCGGCAACGGGCTACCATTGCCTAAGTAGTTTCCACCCCTGCCGGGCCCTGGCTGGGTTTGCTAACGCATCAGCATGGCCTCGTTTCGACATGACAAGCGTGCTTCGCGGATGCAAGCAGTCGGCGCCCACCGTGCCGGGCGGGCGGCATGGCCGCGGCGCGTGGCCCGGGACGGCGATGGGTGCCCATGAGGATCCTCCGCATCCTGCTGGTCGAGGATGACGAGGCGATCACCGCCGTGGTCGCCGAGGTGCTGGCCGAACTGGGACACCAGGTCTGCGGCACGGCGACCACAGAGGCGGAGGCCGTTGACGCGGCCGTGCACCATGCCCCCGACCTGATGCTCCTGGATGTGTATCTCCGGGTTGGCAGCGGCGTGGCCGCCATGGCCAGTATCCTGCGGCGGACGGCCATGCCGCACATCTTCATGACAGGGGGTTCGCGCCAGGGCATCCCGGCCAACGCGAACGTCCTCTATAAGCCGTTCGGCGTGGCGGGCTTGGCGGCGGCACTGGATTATGCCGCGGGACATGCCGTGGCGCCCGGAGGAGGACTGGCCCATTCCGAATCGTGACGTGTTCGCTCTCGACAGGATGGGCCTGAACGCCTTCCTGTTCGCTGAAATCGGCACCGAGCCGGATGGCTCCCGCCTGACCATCCTGTCGGCGTTGGCCAGGCTCGGCCGGGACCCGTGGGAGACGGCGGCGGACTGGGCCAAGATGTCCAGGGCGGCGGCCGGCGAGGCCTTGTCGGCCTGCATCGCACAGATGCCGGTCGGACCCGAGGACCTCGCGGCGGCACCGGCGACCGCCGCGCGTTTGATCACGCTGCTCGCTGGACGGGCTGCGACGCCGGAGCAGGCGGGCCGCAGGCTCGTCGCCAGGCCCAAGGTCGCCGTCAGGATCCTGGTCGCGAGCGCCCTGGCCGTGATCCTGCTGGGTGCGGCGGTCCTGGCGTCCCACTCCGCGATGTTCGCGCAGACTTCGTCGCTGACCCCGGCCCCCGCCCCGGGACGATGAGGCCACCGGGCTCAGCCTAGAGCTGGAATGCCCGAGGCTTCCCTGGCGCCGCCCTCGATCCATCCGGCACTAGGTAGTTTCCGAGGCTCTCCCCTCCTGGCCCGGGAGCGTAAGGTAAGCGGCTTTGGACAGGGTGCCATGGCAGCCCTCGGCGCAGGAGATGGCGATGGTCCAGGATCATGACTTCCAGCAGGCGTCAATCGCGGAACTGGTATGCGAGCCGAGCGTGGTCGCGTCGTATCTCGGCGCTGCGGCGGCTGTTTGAATGGGCGTTCGGTGGGATGACGCGAACCCTGCTGCAGCACGGCGGCCACTGCGCCATGCCATCCCATTGAGCCGGCCAGACCGATCCCACCCAGAAAGCGAGCGCCCATGCGGATAGCCCAGATCGCCCCGCTGCACGAGGCGGTGCCGCCCGCGCTTTACGGCGGCACGGAGCGGGTGGTGTCCTTCCTCACCGAGGAGCTGGTGGCACTGGGCCACGACGTGACCTTGTTCGCGAGCGGAGACTCGCTCACGAGCGCCACGCTGGCGCCGGCCTGGCCCCGGGCGTTGCGACTCGATCCGACGATCCGGGACACCACGGCGCCGCACATGCTGCTGATGGAGCAGGTCCGCCGGCGCGCCGCGGAGTTCGACATCCTGCACTTCCACGTGGATTACTGGCCATTCAGCCTGTTCACCCGCCAACCCACGCCCTTCCTGACGACGCTGCACGGCCGGCTCGACCTGCCGGAGACCCGGCCGATGTTCGGCCGCTTCCCCGGTGCTTCGCTCGTCAGCATCTCCGACAGCCAGCGGGCGGGGTTGCCGCAGGCCAACTACGTGCGGACGGTGCATCACGGCCTACCGCGTCGGCTGCTGTCCCCGGTGCCGGGGGTGGTGCCGCACTACCTGGCCTTCCTGGGCCGGATCGCTCCCGAGAAAGGCCCCGACCGCGCCATTCGGATTGCCCGGGCAGCCGGCATTCCGTTGAGGATGGCGGCCAAGGTCAGTGACGCCGACCGGCCGTGGTTCGACGCGGTCATCCGCCCGATGATCGCCGAGGGCGGCGTCGAGATGGTGGGGGAGATCTCCGACGGCGAGAAGGCGGCCTTCCTCTCGGGGGCGCTCGGCTTGCTGATGCCGGTCGATTGGCCGGAGCCGTTCGGGCTGGTGATGATCGAGGCAATGGCGTGCGGCACGCCTGTGCTGGCCTTCAACCGGGGCTCCGTGCCGGAGATCGTGGACGAGGGCGTCACCGGGTTCGTGGTCGAGGACGAGGTGGGCGCCGTCGCCGCGATCGGCCGCCTCCTGTCGTTGCCTAGGGCGTCGGTCCGCGACCGCTTCACCCGGCGCTTCACCGCTCGGCGCATGGCGCAGGACTATGTCGGCGTCTACGGCGACCTGCTTGCCGGTCAGGCAGCCGCGCCAACCAAGGCTAGGCTGCATGGAGGCACGACGAGACCGCCGCGTCCGGCCGAGATCTCCGCCGGCGAGTGACCCGTTGCCGCTTGTCCCCTGCCTTTACCGCTGGCGGCTGAAGGGTGAGAGGGATCGCGTAACAGCGGAAGGCGACGTGCGCGGACTGCCCTCACCCCGACCCTCTCCCGTGAAGGACGGGAGAGGGAGAAGCCTGGCCGGGGCCGGTGAATGGTCCACGCCGGTTGCTCCGCTCCGCCCATCGCGTGCTATGGCCAGCGGCAAGCATGACCACCCGAACCTGGCTGCTCACTGATACACCCGCCTCCCGCGCGCAAGCCGCTTGGGGACGCCGCTACCGGGCGTGGCTGCTGTTCCGGCGCAATGGTGCCGCCATGGCCGGGCTCGGCATCGTGCTGCTGCTGACCGCCGCGGCCATCGCCGCCCCGTTGCTGACGACGCATGACCCGGCGTCGCAGGATCTGGCGCACCGGCTCGCCCCGGCGAGCGCCGGGCATTGGCTCGGCACGGACGAACTCGGGCGGGACATCTACGCCCGCGTGGTGTTCGGCGGGCGCATCACCCTGGGCATGGTGGTGGCGGTGATCGTGCTGGTGGCCCCGCTCGGCCTGGCCGTTGGCTGCGTCGCGGGTTACGCGGGCGGGGTGTGGGACCGGCTGCTGATGCGGGTGACCGACATCTTCCTGGCGTTTCCCCGGCTGATCCTGGCGCTGGCCTTCGTCGCCGCGCTGCGCCCCGGCATCCCCTCCGCCGTCGCCGCCATCGCGCTCACCGCCTGGCCGCCCTATGCCCGCCTGGCCCGGGCGGAGACGCTCGGGCTGCGTGACGCCGACTTCATTGCCGCCGCCCGGCTCACCGGTTCCTCCGCCGGCCGGATCGTGCTGCGCCACGTGGCGCCGCTCTGCATCCCGAGCCTGGTCGTGCGGATGACGCTGGACATGAGCGCCATCATCCTCACCGCCGCGGCGCTCGGTTTCCTCGGCATGGGGGCGCAGCCGCCCTCGCCGGAGTGGGGGGCGATGGTCGCGTCCGGCCGGCGGTTCATCCTGGACCAGTGGTGGGTGCCGACCGCGCCGGGGGCCGCGATCTTCGTCGCATCGCTCGCCTTCAACCTGCTGGGCGACGGCCTGCGGGACATACTGGACCCGAAACATGACTGACCTGGTCCGGATCGAAAACCTACGCATCGCCTTCGCGACCCCCTTCGGGCCGGCGGAGGCCGTCCGCGGCGTCTCGCTCACGATCGGGCGGGAGAAGCTGGGCATCGTGGGGGAGAGCGGGTCTGGCAAGTCGCTGACCGCGCGCGCGATCCTGAAGCTGCTACCCGCCCATGCGGTAATGACCGCTGATCGGCTCAGCTTCGACGGCATCGACGTGCTGGCGGCATCTGAGCGGCGCATGCGGCGCATCCGCGGGCGCCGGGCCGGGCTCGTGCTGCAGGACCCGAAATATTCACTAAACCCCATCATGACCGCGGGCGACCAGGTGGCCGAGGCCTGGCGCGCGCACAAGGGCGGCACGTGGCGCCAGGCCCGCGCCGCCGCCGCGGCATTGCTGGACCAGGTGCGCATCCGGGACCCGGCGCGGGTGGCCGGGCTGTATCCGCACGAGCTGTCCGGCGGGATGCGGCAGCGGGTGATGATCGCCATGATGCTGGCGCCCGACCCCGAGCTGCTGATCGCCGACGAGCCCACCAGCGCGCTGGACGCGGCGGTGCAAGCCGAGATCATGCGCCTGATCGACGACCTGGTGTCCCGCCGCGGCATGGGGCTGCTGCTGATCAGCCACGACCTGCCGCTGGTCGGGCGGTTCTGCGACCGGGTGGCGGTGATGTATGCCGGTCACATCGTCGAGGAGCTCGGCGCCGGCGAGCTGGCGCGGGCGCGGCACCCCTACACGCAGGGGCTGCTGCGCTGCATGCCATCGCTGACGGAGCCGCAATTTGTGCTGCCGGTGCTGGTACGCGACCCGGCCTGGGCCGCGTGATCACCGTTGCCGGACTGGATGTCCGGATCGGGCGCATCCCGATCGTGCACGGCGTGAGCTTCACGGTGCCGGCGGGCACGGCGTTTGGGCTGGTG
>CAXSEK010000198.1:0-6137 GCA_964235625.1 uncultured Acetobacteraceae bacterium | reverse complement strand
GGGCGCGGGCGATGCCGATGCGCTGGCGCTGCCCGCCGCTGAACTCGTGCGGGAAGCGGCGCATGGCGTCCCGCGGCAGGCGCACCTTGTCCATCAGGGCGACCACCCGGTCCTCCAGTTCGGACCCGCTGGCGAGGCCGAAATTGGTCATCGGCTCGGCCAGCACGTCGCGCACGCGCTGGCGGGGGTTGAGGCTGCTGAACGGGTCCTGGAACACCACTTGGATGCGGCGGCGCATGTGGCGCATCTTGCCCGGTGGCAACTGGTCGATGCGCTGGCCGTCCAGGAACACCTCGCCGTCGGTCGGGTCGGTCAGGCGCAGGATCGCGCGGCCGACGGTGGACTTGCCGCAGCCGCTCTCGCCCACGACGGAGAGCGTCTCGCCGGCCGATACGGTGAAGGAAACGCCGTCCACGGCGTAGACGGTCGCGGTGACGCCGCCGAACAGCCCGCCCTTGATCGGGTAGTGCTTCTTGAGCGCGTTGACCTCGAGCAGCGGCGTCATTGCGCGACGGTGACCGGGGCGGAGGAGCCGGACATCGGGTCGGTGTCTTTCAGGATATTGCCGGGCAACTGGATGCCGCTGAGGCAGCGCGTTTGCGGGGGGGCCGCGTCGTAGCGGTTGGCGAGGCAGCCGGTGGGGGTGCCGCAGGCGTTCAATAGCAACGTCATCGTCAGTGCGGCTGCACCCCTTACCCCGGCCCTCTCCCTCAAGGGGAGAGGGAGAAGAGACAGCCCCTTCCTTCTGACGGGGACGGTGACGCGCGCACCCACTAAGCCGCCTCCGCATAATGGCAAGCCGCCCAATGCCCCGGCGCCTTCTCGTCCACCGCCGGCGCCACCTCGCGGCAATAATCGGTCACCATCGGGCAGCGTCCGGCGAAGGGGCAGCCGACGATGCGTTGGCGCAGGCTGGGCACCAGGCCGGGAATCTCGGCCAGTTTGGTCCGCGCCGCATTGCTCTCCAGCGAGGAGCCGAGCCGCGGAACCGCGCCCAGCAGCCCGCGGGTATAGGGGTGCAGCGGCCGCGCGAACAGGTCGTTGACCGACGCCTCTTCCACCTTGCGGCCGGCGTACATCACCACCACGCGCTGCGCCATCTCCGCCACCACGCCTAGATCGTGCGTGATCAGCATGATCGCCGAGCCGAGCCGGATCTTGAGGTCGCGCATCAGGTCGAGGATCTGCGCCTGGATCGTGACGTCGAGCGCCGTGGTCGGCTCATCGGCGATTAGCAGCTTCGGGTTGCAGGCCAAGGCCATGGCGATCATCACGCGCTGCCGCATGCCGCCGGAGAGCTGGTGCGGGAACTCGTGCACCCGGCGGGCGGCGGCGGAAATGCCGACCAGGTCCAGCATCTCGGTCGCGCGCTGGGTCGCCTGCTGCCGGTTCATGCCCTGGTGCAGGCGCAGCGTCTCGCCGATCTGGCGGCCCACCGTCAGCACGGGGTTCAGGCTCGTCATCGGCTCCTGGAAGATCATGCTGATGTCGTTGCCACGCAGCTTGCGCATCTCGTGGTCCGGCACCTGCAGCAGATCCCGCCCTTGAAAAAGCACCTTTCCCGCGATCCGGCCGGGCGGAATGTTCACCAGGCGCAGGATGGACATGGACGTGACCGACTTGCCACAGCCGCTCTCGCCGACGATGGCGACCGTCTCGCCCGGGTCGATGTGGAAGGACAGGCCTTCGACCGCGCGCACCACCCCATCCGGCGTGCCGAAATGCGTCTGCAGGTTTTGGACGTCGAGCAGGGCGGCCTGGGTGCGCGCGTCCCCCTCACCCCGGCCCTCTCCCGGGGGGAGAGGGAGAAGGGTTGCGGTGTCGGACATCAAATCCGCTTCGCCAGGCGGGGGTCGAGCGCGTCGCGCAGGCCGTCACCGAGCAGGTTCACGGCCAACACGGTGGCCGACAGGAACAGGGCGGGGAAGAACACAATATACGGCTTCACCTGCCACAAGGCCCGGCCCTCGGCCATGATGTTGCCCCACGACGGGATAATCGGCGGGGTGCCGGCGCCGATGAACGACAGGATCGCCTCCGTGATCATCGCCGAGGCGCAGATGAAAGTCGCCTGCACCATCAGCGGCGCCAGCGTGTTCGGCAGGATGTGCTTGAAGATCACCGCAGGGGTGCGGGTGCCGGCGGCAACCGCCGCCTCCACGTAGGGCTGCTCGCGCAGGCTCAGCACGACGCCGCGGACCAGCCGCGTCACGCGCGGGATCTCGGCCACGGTGATGGCGATGACCACGTTCTGCACGCTGCCCCGCGTCAAGGCCATCAGGGCAATGGCCAGCAAGATGGACGGGATGGACATCAGCCCGTCCATGATCCGCATGATCACGGCGTCCACCACGCGGACGTAGCCAGCGACGACGCCGATCAGCATGCCGACGCCGGATGCGAGCAGCGCCACCGCGAAGCCCACGATCAGCGACACCCGTGCGCCATACAGCACGCGCGAGTACACGTCGCGCCCGAGCGAGTCGGTGCCGAACCAGTAGATCGCCGACGGCATGCGCAGCCGCCGGGCGGGAGCCAGTGCGGTTGGGTCCACCGTGCCCAGTAGGGGGGCGGCGATCGCCATGAACACGATCAGCCCGAGCAGCACGGCACCCAGGAAGATCGTCGGTTGCCGCCGCATGAAGGTCCGCAGCCGGCCGCGCGCCTTCACCGGCGGCAAGATGTCCGGGAGGGCAACGGCTGTGCCGCCGGTCGGGAACGTGATGCTCAATAGCGGATCCTTGGATCGAACACGGTGTAAAGCAGGTCCACGCCCAGGTTTACCAGCACGTAGACGAACGAGAAGATCAGCACGACGCCCTGGATGATCGGGTAGTCGCGCCGCAGGATCGCATCCACCACCAGCCGGCCAACGCCGGGGATCGCGAACACGCTCTCCGTCACCACCGCGCCGCCGATCAGCCCGGCGACGCCGAGGCCGATCACGGTGACGATCGGGACGGCGGCGTTCTTCAGCGCGTGGACGAACAGGATCGGCTGCTGCCCCACCCCCTTTGCCCGCGCGGTGCGGACGTAGTCCTGGCTCAGCACCTCCAGCATGGTGGCACGGGTGATGCGGGCGATCAGCGCGATGAAGGCGCCGCCCAGCGTGAGCGTGGGCAGGATCAGGTTGGCCAGCCACGGCCAGAGCCCGTTGGCGAGCGGCGTGTAGCCCTGCACCGGCAGCGCCTCGAGCTGCAACGCGAACACGTAGGCGAGCAGGTAGCCGACGACGAACACCGGCACGGAGAAGCCGAACACCGCGAGCATCATGATCCCGCGGTCGATATACGTGCCGTGCTTCCAGGCCGCGAGCACGCCCATCGGCACCGCCACCACGATGGAGAACACCAGCGTCAGCACCATCAGCGACAGCGTCGGCTCCACCCGCTGCGCGATCATGTGGCTGACCGGCAGGTTGGTGAAGATCGAGGTGCCGAGGTCGCCGTGCAGCACGTGCCAGACCCACTCGCCGAACCGCACCAGGAACGGCCGGTCCAGCCCGAGCGACGCCCGGATGCGTTCGACGTCCGCCGGGCTCGCCTGGTCACCGGCGATTATGGCCGCCGGGTCACCCGGAGCGAGATACAGCAGGCTGAACACGAAGAGGGCGACGATCGCCATCACCGGGATGGTCGCGACGAACCGACGGAGCGTATAGGCGAGCATCAGGCTTTCTTCACGTCCCAGAACACCGGGAACGGCGCCTTGACCACGCCCGACAGCTTCTTGCTCCAGGACTGGTAGCCGAGGAAGAAGCCGGTCTGCGCATACACCACGTCATCGAAGGCGGCCTTGTTGATCGCGGCGTAGGCGGCCTTCTCGGCGGCGGCGTCGGGGGCCGCGTACCACTGCGCGATCCCGGCCTGCACCGCGTCCGACGAGGGCCAGCCGAACCAGGCCTTGTCGCCGTTGGCCGCGAGCCCGGTATAGGGCGCCGGGTTGATGCAGTCCGCCCCCGCGTGCCAGGTGAAGAAGATGTTCCAGCCGCCTTGCGCCACCGGGTCCTTCTTGGCCCGCCGCGCGCCGACCGTGCCCCAATCGAGCGCCTGGTAGTCCACGTTCATGCCGATGCGCGCCAGCAGGTCGGCTGCGACGTCACCTTCCGCCTTGGTGATCGCGACATCGGTTGGCACCAGCATGGCAACCTTCTCGCCGTTGTAGCCGGCTTCCTTGAGCAGCGCCTTGGCCGCATCGTACTTCCGCGGACCTTCCAGAATCTGGCCGCCGGCGTCGGTGTAGGCCGGGGTGCCCGGCGTGAAGTAGGACGGGCAGGCCTTCCACAGCGCCTGGTCGTCGCCGACCACGGCGCGCATGAAATCCTCCTGGCTCAGCGCCATCATCACCGCGCGGCGCACCCGCACGTCGTTGAACGGCGGGATAAGGTGGTTGAACCGCATATCGCCGATGTTGCCCAGCGGGTCGGCGATGTCCACGTTCAGCGCGGACGAGCGCTTCAGCAGCGGCACCAGGTCGGGGATCGGGTTCTCCCACCAATCCACCTCGCCGTTGGTCAGCGCGCCGGCGGCGGTGGCCGGGTCGGGGATGATGGTCCACTCGATGCGGTCGAAATACATCCGCTTGCCGCCCGAGGACCAGTCGGACTTCTCGTCGCGCGGCTTGTAGCCTTCGAACCGAGTGAACACGGCCTTGCTGCCGGGCACCCACTCGTCTTTCGCAAATTTCATCGGGCCGGAGCCGACGAACTCGGTGATCTGCTTGAACGGGTCGGTGGCGGCGATGCGCTCGGGCATGATCAGCAGCATCGGCGAGTTGGCCTTGCCGACGGCGAACAGCATCTTGGGGAACGGCTTGGTGAGGTGGATGCGGAACGTGGTGTCGTCCGGCCCGTCCATCCCGGCCAGCTGGGTGGCGATGATCTGCCCCATCGTGTCGCGCACCATCCACCGCTTGACACTGGCGATGATGTCCTTGGGCAGCACCTTCTCGCCGTCGTGGAACGTCAGGCCGGGACGGAGCTTAAACGTCCAGGTCAGCCCGTCGGCACTCGCCTCGCCGCTATCGGCCATTTGCGGCTGTGGCTCGATGCTGCTGTTCACCCCATATAGCGTGTCCCACACCAGCATCGCGGCATTGCGGACGACGTACTGGGTGCCGAACACGGCATCGAGGCTGGAGAGGTTGGCCTGCGGGATGAAGCGCAGCACCTTGCTCTCCTGGGCCCGGGCGATGCGGGGTGCGGCAAGGACCGCTCCGGTGGCCGCCGTCGTCGTCAGGAAGTCGCGCCGCTTCATTCATCCACCCCAGAGGTTGCCTTCACGCATGGCTGTTATGCCCTGCCGTGTTCCCGGACCTTAAGTGGCCGGATGCCGCAGTGCAAACAGGATAGCGTCAGCCCACATCCCCGGCGCAGGCGAAGCACACGCCATCCGCCTCCACGACCGAGCGGTGGATGCGGAAGCCGATCCCGCCCGCCGCCTGTGCCAGCGACTCGCCGATCCCGGGGTCGTCCAATTCCGCGACCTGCCCACAGGCAGTGCAGATCAGGAACTGCGCCGTGTGGGCATGGCCATCCCCGTCCGGCGCCATGCCGTGTATGCAGCCGACATAGGCGGAGAGCCGCTCGACCTTGTGGATCAGCCCCTGCGCGAGCAGGAACTCCAGCGCGCGGTAGATGGTGGGTGGCGCCGCACCCCTATGGTCCGGCCGCAACCGCTCCAGCATGTCGTAGGCGCCGGCCGGGCGGCCGCTTTCCAGCACGAGGGCCAGGACGTGCCGCCGCAACTCGGTCAGCCGCGCACCACGGGCGATGCAGAGCGCCTCGGCCTGAGACAGCAACGCGGTGGTGCGGGAGGAAAATTGGGCTGCGGTCACGGCTGGCTCCGCTCCTTTCCGACGTTCGCCATGGTTGCGGTCTACGGAACCGCTCGACGGCCGATCAGCGTGCGTTATAGTATAACGTATTGCACTCGACGGAATACCACCGTGGTCAAAACTTGGGTGTGGCTCGCCGCACTTCTCCCATTCTGCACGCCCGCTACCGGCCAGACGCTCAGCCTCGTTGCCGCGGAGAATGTCTATGGCGAGGCGGCACGGCAAATCGCCGGGCCAGGCTGGACGGTGACAAGCATCCTCAGCAACCCCGACCAGGACCCGCATATGTTCGAGGCGAGCCC
>CAXSEK010000197.1:0-6207 GCA_964235625.1 uncultured Acetobacteraceae bacterium | reverse complement strand
CGCCTGGATGGTCACGTCCAGCGCCGTCGTCGGCTCGTCCGCCAGCAGCAGCGCCGGCTCGCACAGCAGCGCCCGCGCAATGCCCACGCGCTGCTTCATGCCGCCGCTCAGCTCGTGCGGGTATTGCCGCAGCCGCGCCTCCGGGTCGCTGATCCCCACCAGCTCCAGCAGCGCCGCCGCCCGCTCGCGCGCGGCCTTGGCAGAGGCGGCGGTGTGCCAACGCAGGATCTCGGTCAGCTGCTGGCCGATGCTGAGGATGGGGTTGAGCGAGGTGGCCGGGTTCTGGAATATCATCGCCATCCGCCGCCCGCGGATCCGCGCCAGCCGCTTGTCCGGCAGCGCAAGCAGGTCCTCGCCCTCGAACACCACCCGCCCGGCCACCACCCGCGCCGGCGGCGGCGCCAGGCGCAGCAGGGTCAGGCTGGAGACGGTCTTGCCGCTGCCGGACTCGCCTACGATGCCCAGCGTCTGCCCGGCGGCGACCCGGAAATCCACGCCGTCCACCGCCCGAATTACGCCGTCGCGCGTGTGGAAATGCACCTTGAGGCCTTCAACGGCCAGCAGCGGCGCGGACTCAGCCACGGACACGGGGGTTGACCGCATCGGTCAGGCCGTCGGCCAGCAGGTTGAACCCGAGCACGGTCACGAAGATCGCCGCACCCGGCACCAGGCAGGCCCACGGCGCCACCTTCAGCGCCTGGTAGTTGAAGAACAGCATCTGCCCCCAGGAGATCGATTTCGGGTCGCCGAAACCCAGGAAGCTCACCATCGCCTCGGCCAGGATGGCACCGCCGATGCCCAGCGCCACCAGCACGATCAGCGGCGGCAGGGCGTTGGGCAAGATATGGCGGAACAGGATCTCGCGCGGCGTGGTGCCGATGCAGCGCGCGGCCTCGACGAACTCGGCCTGCCGCAGCCGCAGGAACTCCGCTCGCGTCATGCGCGCGACCTGCGGCCAGGAGAACAGGCCCAGCAGCAGGATGATAGTCATCAGGTTCAGGTTCGGGATGCGCTCAAAGGCCGTGCCTACGACGATGATGCCGAACAGCCGCACCACCGCCAGGATCACGACGAACACGGGCACGATCATGAACAACTCGGCCCCGCGCATCAGCGCCTCGTCCGCCAGGCCGCCGACATAGCCGGCGACGGCGCCGACCAGCACGCCGATGATGGAGGCGATCAGCATGGCGCCCAGCCCGACCGCCAGCGCCGTGGGGGCGCCGTAGATGGCCCGGCTGAGCACGTCGTAGCCGTTCTGGTCGGTGCCGAGCCAGTTGCGCGCGCTGGGCGCGGCATGGGCGGCGCCGCGCAGCATGGCGGACTGGTCGTTGGGATCGTACGGCGCCAGGAACGGCCCGGCGATCGCCGTCAGCACCACCAGGCCGACCAGCACCAGGCCGATCATGCCGGCACGGTTGCGGCGGAAGCGGTGCCAGGATTGCCGCCAAGCGCCGGAGGGTTTGCGCCGGGCCGGCACGGTTTCGGCGAGGGGGGCGAGCTGGGTGTCCATCAAGCCAGCCTGATCCGCGGGTCGATCGCCACGTAGGCGATGTCGGTCAGCAGCGTGGCGAGCACGAGCATGACGGTGATGACCATCGTCTCCCCCATGATCACGGGGTAGTCCAGCTGCTGGATGGCGGTGATGTAGAGTGCGCCGAGGCCGGGCCAGGTGAACACCGTCTCCGTCACCGGCGCGGTGCCAAGCATCAGGCCGAACACCGTGCCGAGATAGGTCAGCTGCGGGATGAAGGCGTTGCGCAGGGCATGGTGCAGCACCACGCGCCGTGCCGGCAAGCCGGAGGCCCAGGCGGCGGTGATGTAATCCTGCCGCAGCACGTCCACCAGCGAGGACCGCATCAGCAGCGTGAGCGTGGCGGTGTTGAACACTGTCAGCATCGCGACCGGCAGGACCATGTGCCACAGCGCGTCCAGGCCGATGCTGCCCAGCAGCGGGTTGCGGGTGGAGTAGGCGCCATAGGACGGCAGCACGCCCAGCCAGTAGGAGAACACCAGGATCAGAAGGATCCCCACCAGGAAGCCCGGCAGCGAATGGCCGAGCATGGCTGACGAGACGATGCTGAAATCCGCCCAGCCGTGCTGCCGCATCGCCGCCACCACACCGGCCGCCGTTGCGATCAGGGTGGAGAGCACGATGGCCGGCAGCTGGATCTTCAGCGTCTCCAACCCCCAGACCTCGAGCATATCGGCGACCGGCTGGTTGTAGATGATGCTGGTGCCGAAATCGAAGTGCAGGATCGCCCAGAGCCACGCGCCGTAGCGGTCGATGAAGCTACCGTCCAGGCCGTAGAACTTGCTGAGCGAGGCGATCATCTCGTCCGACACGCCCGGCGTCTCCGCCAGCAGGATCTGGATCGGGTTGCCGATGGCGTTGATCAGCGCGAACAGGATGAAGCTGACGCCCAGGATCAGCACGGCGGAGAACGCCAGGCGGCGCAGGATGAAGCGCGAGGCACCCATTACGGTACCCGGTGAGGCGTAGGCATCGAGACCTCTCTGGCACACGCGGTGCCGATGACGCTGGACATCGAACCCAGACCGCTGGCGATGGGCATGCAAGACGCATTCCATTGACTCGTGTGCAGGTTGATCTTCGCGCGCCGCGGTGGGAAGCAGGCGCATGATCCAGATGTTCGGCTTTTGGCGCTCGGCGGCCTCGTTCCGGGTCCGGATGGCGCTCAACCTGAAGGGCCTTGCCTTCACCGAAACGATGATCGACCTGGATGCGGGGGAGCAATCGGCAGGCCAGTTCGCCGCCATGAACCCGCAGGCGAAGGTGCCGCTGGTGGTCCTGGAGAATGGGGCGCGGCTGACGCAGTCCATCGCTATCCTGGAATACCTGGAAGAAACCCACCCGCTCCCGAAGCTGCTGCCGGATGACGCGCTGGGACGGGCGCGGGTGCGGGCGCTAGTGGGTGTCTGGGCGGCCGACCACCACCCCCTCATCGTGCCGCGGATCCGCACCTACCTGCGTGACGCGCTCGGCACCAGCGAGGCGCAGCGCACGGCCTGGATCCAGCACTGGTTCCGCGAAGGCCTGCGCATCGGCGAGGCGGCGCTGGCGGGGGACACCGCGACAGGGAGCTTCTGCCACGGCGAGCAGATCGGCCTCGCCGATCTTTGCCTGATGAGCCAGTTCAAGGGCGCGCAGGGGTTCGGGGTGGATGTCGCCCCCTACCCCACTATCGGCCGCATCGCCCAATCCTGCCTCGCGATCGACGCGGTGGCCCGTGCCCTGCCGCTGCGCCAGCCCGGCGCACCCGGCAGCCACTAGCCCAGCTTGCTTTCGGGCGCAAAGGGCGACAAGCACCTGGGTTCACGCACGCGTCACGAGGCTCGCATCGCCGATAGTCAGCCCATGGTGGATCTGCAGGCAGTCAGCAAGACGTACCGCGGCGCTGCCCCCGCCCTGGACGGCGTGTCCCTCCAGGTCCGCCCCGGCGAGATATTCGGCATCGTCGGTCGCTCGGGTGCCGGAAAATCCACCCTGCTCCGCTGCGTGAACCTGCTGGAGCGGCCCGATACCGGCCGGGTGATCGTCGCCGGGCAAGATCTGCTTGCCCTGGACGCGGCGGGCCTGCGCCGGGCACGCAGCGGCATCGGCATGGTGTTCCAGCACTTCAACCTGCTCGGCAGCCGGACGGTGGCCGCCAACATCGCCCTGCCGCTGGCCATCAACGGGACGGATTGGGCCCGGCAACACGCACGGGTGGCGGAGCTGCTGGACCTGGTGGGCCTGACTGGACGCGGCGGCGCCTACCCGCGGCAGCTGTCCGGCGGCCAGAAGCAGCGCGTCGGCATCGCCCGCGCCCTGGCGACGCACCCCCAGGTGCTGCTGTGCGACGAAGCCACCAGCGCGCTGGACCCGGAGACGACCGGCGCCATCCTGCGCCTGATCCGCGAGTTGCGGGACCGGCTGGCGCTCACCGTGCTGCTGATCACACACGAGATGGCCGTCGTGAAGGCGCTGTGCGACCGGGTGGCCGTGCTGGACCGCGGCCGCGTCGCGGAGGAGGGTACCGTGTTCGGCGTCTTCACCCGGCCGCGCAGTGCCACGGCCCGCCGCTTCGTCGCCGAGGTGATCGGGGACGACATCCCGCCCGGCACGCTGGACCGCCTGCCGCCGCCGGGCCCAAACGAGACGCGCCGCATCCTGCGGATCCTGTTCGCCGGCCCCGCCTCCACCCGCGCCGTGATCAGCGAGGCGTCGCGCCGGTTCGGACTGGACATCAACATCATTTCGGGCCGGGTGGACGAGATCGGCGGGGAGCCGTTCGGCCTGATGGCAGTCGCCGCCTATGGCGCCCCGGACCGGGTCGCGGCAGGCGAGGCCTGGCTGCGTGAGCTCGGCTTGGACGTGGCGGTCGTGGCATGACCTGGCTCACCCCCGCCATGCAGGGCCTGCTGCTCGACGCCACCATCGATACGGCGCAGATGGTCGGCCTGTCCGCCGTGATCGCGGTCGTGCTCGGCCTGCCGCTGGCGCTGCTGCTGCATACCACGGGGCATGGCCAGATCGCCGCCAGCCGCCCGGTGAACCTGGTGCTGGGCGGCCTGATCAATGCCGTGCGCTCGGTGCCGTTCATCATCCTGATGGTCGCCATCGTCCCGTTCACCCGGCTGGTCGCCGGCACCTCGATCGGCACGCTGGCAGCCACCGTGCCGCTGGCCATCGCCGCCACCGCCTTCATCGCCCGGCTGTTCGAGACGGCGCTGCGCGAGGTCGATCCCGGACTGACGGAGGCCGCGCAGGCCATGGGTGCGACGCGGCTGCAGATCATCGCGCGCGTGCTGCTGCCCGAGGCCGCCCCCGGCCTGGTCGCCGCGGTGACGGTGACGCTGGTTTCGCTCGTGGGCTACTCCGCCATGGCCGGCGCGGTCGGCGGCGGTGGCCTCGGCGACCTCGGCATCCGCTTCGGCTACCAGCGCTTCATGCCTGCCGTGATGGCGACGGTGGTGCTGCTGCTCATCATTGTCGTCCAGGTGTTGCAAAGCCTGGGCGACCTGCTGGTTCGCCGCCTGTCCCACCGTTGACGGAGCTACCGCCATGACCCTTTCCCGCCGCACCCTGGTGCTCAGCTCGCTGGCGACGCCCTTCCTCGCACGGGCCGCGCTGGCGCAGGAGGCCGGGACGGCTGCACGGCCCTTGCGCGTCGGCGTGACGTCCGGCGTGCACGCCCAGGTGCTGGAACGGGTGGCGGGCGTCCTGGCGCCGGGTGGCCTGGTGCTGAAGGTCGTGGAATTCAGCGACTTCATCCAGCCGAACGCGGCCCTGGCCGGCGGCGACATCGATGCCAACGTCTATCAGCACCGCCCCTTCCTGGAGCAGCAGGAGCGTGACCGCGGCTACAAATTCGCCGTCGCCGGACGCACCGTGCTGACGGAGATGGCGGTGTTCAGCCGCAAGGTGAAGCGACTGGCGGACCTGCCCGCCGGCGCGCGCGTGGCGATCCCGAACGACCCGACCAATGGCGGCCGCGCCCTCCTGCTGCTGCAGCAGGCCGGGCTGTTCACGCTCGTGCCCGGCGCCGACACGCGGGCCAGCGTGGCCGACATCGCCGAGAACCCGAAGCGGATCCGCATCGTGGAACTGGACGCGGCGCAGATCGCCCGCTCGCTGGACGACGTGGACGCCGCCGCCATCACCGGCAACTACGCCGTGCCCGCCGGGCTGGACCCGCTGCATGACAGCCTGGCCGTCGAGCAGCCGGACAGCGTATATTGCTGCCTCGTGGTCGTGCGGGCCGGGGACGAAGTCCGCGCCTGGGCCAAGACGCTCGCGTCCGGCTATGCCGACCCGGCCGTCAAGCAATGGGTGATCGACACGTTCAAGGGCGCCGTCGTCCCAGGCGCCTGACCCGCCAAGGCACGCCGCCGGGTCAAAGCGTTGACGCCGGTCGGAACAACGCGCACTTACGTCGCCAACCCCGCTACCAGGGGCGACAGGATGACGACCGTGCAGACGATATCGACGAACCGCTGCTGCATGGGCCGCCGCAGCGGCAACACGCCGCGCAGCAGGCCGAGCATCGCGCCCAGCACGATGAAGCCGGCCGTCGCCTGCCAGATCACCCAGTTGTCCGGCAGCCACGAATCGGTCAGGCTGAACGCATACAGCAGGGCGGAGACGATCACCGCGCCGCCGGCATACAGGGCCACGTCGAACCAGATCGTCCGCCGTAGCTG
>CAXSEK010000196.1:0-6223 GCA_964235625.1 uncultured Acetobacteraceae bacterium | reverse complement strand
CTTCCTCGGTATCCTGGCCGGCACCATCGCCGGGACGGCGCTATTCGGGCTGGAGGCCGGGCCGCTGATTGTGTCCGCCGTAGGGATCGTGGTCGCCCTCGCCGGGACCGCCAGCGCCCTGTTGATCCCCCGCTCGCCCTCCAGCACACCCGGCCTGCGCATCGGCCTCAACCTGGTTCGCGAGACGGTCCGGCTGCTCGGCATGGCGCGGGCGAACCGGCCGGTCTGGCTGTCGCTGCTCGGGCTGAGCTGGTTCTGGACCATCGGCGCCATCGTGGTCACCGAACTGCCGACGCTGGTGAAGCTCGACCTGCACGCGACCCCGCCGGTCCTCACCCTCATGCTGGTGTTCTTCTCCGTCGGCGTCGGCGCCGGGTCGGTGCTGTGCTCGCGGCTGCTGCATGGCGAGGTGTCCCCGCGGCTGGTGCCGTTCGCCGCCCTCGGGCTGAGCGTGTTCCTGGCCGATTTCGGTCACAGCGTCAGTACGGCGCCCGCCTTGCCCAGCATCGCCGCCGTGCTGCAGAGCTTCGCCGGCTGGCACATGCTGATCGACCTGCTGCTGCTGGCGGCCTGCGGCGGCCTGTATTCCGTGCCGCTGTATGCCGTGATGCAGGAGCGGTCTGGGCCGGGCGAGGTGTCACGCATGATCGCGGCCAACAACATCATGAACGCGGTGGCGCTCGTGCTCGGCGCCGTGGCCACGGCCGTGCTGGCGCTGGCCGGCGTGCCGCCCTGGGCCGTGCTGCTGCTGGCCGCCCTCGCCAACCTGCTGGTCGCGGTGTGGATCGTCCGCATCCTGCCGCAGAGCACGCTGCGCGCGGTGTTCCGCTGGTATTTCGTGACCCTGCACGGCATCACGATCCACGGGCTGGAGAACATGCCGCCGGAAGGCCGCCGCCGGGTCTACGTGGTGAACCACCAGAGCTTCCTGGACGGCTGCTTCGTCGCCGCCTTCCTGCCCGGCTCGCCGACCTTCGCGGTGAACGTCCATACCGCGCATAAGTGGTGGGCCCGCCCGCTGCTCGCCGCCGTGCGCACCTTCCGCGTTGACCCGGCCAACCCCTACAGCACTAAGACCATGGTGCACGCCGTGAGGGACGGTGAGGCGCTGGTGATTTTCCCGGAAGGCCGGCTGACCACCACCGGCGCGCTGATGAAGGTGTACGAGGGTGCCGGCATGGTGGCCGACAAGGCCGGCGCCGTGATCGTGCCGATCCGCATCGACGGGCTGCAGTTCAGCAAGTTCAGCCGCTTGGGCGGCCGCGCGCCGCAACGCTGGTTCCCGCCCCTGTCCTTCACCATCATGCCGCCGGTGGATCTGGCCGTGGACCCGGCGTTGCTTGGCCGTGCCCGCCGCCATGCCGTGGGCACCATCCTGCAGGGCGTCATGGAGCAATCCGCCTTCGCCACCGCCCGCACCGACCGTTCGCTGTTCACCGCCCTGCTGGACGCCGCGCACCGCAACGGCTCCCACTTCGCCATAGTGGAGGATATCGCGCGCGAACCGATGACCTACCGCAAGCTGCTGCTCGGGGCCGCGGTGCTCGGGCGGCGCCTGGCGGAGGAGGTGCGGCAGGGCGCCACGATCGGTGTCATGCTGCCGAACGCGAACGGCGCCGTGGTGACGTTCATGGCACTACAGGCATTCGGCCGTGTCCCCGCCATGCTGAACTTCTCCGCCGGTGCCGAGGCCATGCTTTCCGCCTGCACCGCGGCGGATGTGCGGGTGGTGCTCAGCTCCCGCGCCTTCGTGGACCGGGCCAAGCTCGGCGCCGCCGTCACCGCGATGGAGCGGGAGGTACGCTTCGTCTGGCTGGAGGACCTGCGGGCCGGCTTCGGCCGCACCGCCAAGCTGCGCGGGTTGTGGGACGCACGATTCGCCCGCCGCCTGCCTGGCGCCCAAGTGGCTGCCGACGAACCTGCCGCCGTGCTGTTCACCAGCGGATCGGAAGGCACGCCGAAAGGGGTGGTGCTGAGCCATCGCAACATCCTGGCCAACATCGCGCAGGTCGCGGCCGTGGTGGACTTCAACAGCAGCGACCGCGTGTTCAACGCCATGCCGATGTTCCACTCCTTCGGGCTGACCGGGGCCACGCTGCTGCCGCTGCTGTCGGGGGTGCGGATTTTCTTCTACCCGTCGCCGCTGCACTACCGGATCGTGCCGGAGCTGATCTACGACACCGACAGCACGATCGCCTTCGGCACCGACACCTTCCTCACCGGCTGGGCACGGTTCGCCCATCCGTATGACTTCTATTCCATGCGCTACATCTTCGCCGGGGCTGAGAAGCTGCGGGACGAGACGCGGCGGGTGTATGCGGAGAAGTTCGGGGTACGGGTGCTGGAAGGCTATGGCGCCACCGAGACGTCCCCCGTTCTGGCCCTGAACTCCCCCATGCACAGCCGACCAGGTGCCGCGGGCCGGCTGTTGCCGGGCCTGGAGCACCGGCTGGACCCCGTGCCCGGCATCGCCGATGGCGGCCGCCTGATGGTGCGCGGCCCGAACGTGATGCTCGGCTACCTCCGCGCCACTGCACCCGGCGTGCTGGAACCGCCGGCGGAGGGTTGGTACGATACCGGCGACGTCTGCACGGTGGATGGCGAGGGTTTCGTGACCATCACTGCCCGGGCCAAGCGGTTCGCCAAGATCGCCGGCGAGATGGTGTCCATGCCGGCCGCCGAGGCACTGGCCGCAGCAGTTTGGCCGGAGGCGGCGCATGCCGTGGTCGCCGTGCCGGACGGCCGCAAGGGCGAGGCTTTAGTGCTGCTCACCACGCAGGCGGGTGCCACCTCCGCCCCGTTGCTGGCCCAGGCCCGGGCGCAGGGTGTGGCGGAGATCGCCGTGCCACGGACAGTACGCGTGGTGCAGGAGCTGCCACGGCTGGGCACGGGGAAGATCGACTACATGGCGGCGGGCCGGTTGCTGGAGACGGCGGAAGCAGCTTGAGGGAAGAGCGATCGCCTTATGCTTCTCCCTCTCTCTCTTCTGGGAGAGGGTCGGGGTAAGGCCGAGCGCGCACATACCATCCAGCTGTCACGGGATCCCAAGCTCCCTCACCCCGCCCTCTCCCAAAGAGGGAGGGAGAAGGATTTACCCCTCCGGCAAGCCCCTTGCCACCGCCGATACAACCACTCGGACCTGTGCCCGCAGCGCCGCCGTGGTCAGCGTGGCGACTTTACCATCCAGACCGAGATCCACCATGCCGTGCACCGCCGAGAACAGCGTGCGGGCCAGTAAGGTGCGCTGGGCCGGCGAGAGCCCCGGCCGCAGGATGGCGAGCGGGCCTTCGATGAACGAGAACGCGGCCAATTGCCGTTCGGCGTAACCCGGGGTGATCGCGCGGCCCTCCGGCATGCGGTGCTGGAACAAGGCGCGCCAGCGCGGACCGTTGGCGGCGGCATAGGCGAGGTACGCCTCGGCCAGGCGCACCAAGTGCTCGGCCGTGTCCCCCTGGATCTGCACGGCCGTGAGAGCCGCCGCGATCGCCTCCAGCGTGCGGCCGTTCACTGCCAGGATCAGCGCATCGAGGTCGGCGAACACGCCGTAGATCGCGCCGACCGAGCACCCGGCCGCCTCGGCGATCGTCCGCGCCTTGAGGCTGGCCAGACCGCCCGACGCGATCGCCGCCTCGGCCTCGGCGAGCAACCGGCCATGCAGGCCCTGATGGCGCAGGGCGGTGCGGTCACGGAGGCGGTGTTCGGGCTCTGTGTCCATGATCCGGCTGGCTGGTTGGGAGGCTGTGCGTAGGGCAGTTCGGGGCACGGGCGCAACGCCGCCGCGGACCCTCACGCCTCCGGCACGGCGGGGTGGACCAGGCGGACGGTCTTGCCGAGCACAAGCCGTGGCGCCGGGTCACGACGAACGGATAGCTCGATCGCGCGGGTTCCCGCGTTGCGGACCGTGAAGCCGGCATAACCGCCAGGAATGCTGTTGACCGTCTCCGTCACCGCGGACCCGGGCCGGTCGAGATAGGCCATGACCGTATGAGGCCCGGGCCGCAGCGGTAGGAGGAGGCCGGTCCCCGGGGGCAACTGGCCGACCCGCTCGCCATCGACCAGCACGTCCAGCCAATACCGGCGCATCCAATCGCGCTCGAATTCGACATACAGCATCGTGCGATCCGGCGGTGCACCCGCTTCCACCAGGCGCGCCGTTTCCGCCGGATCGAGCCAGTGCAGGTCGATGTCGGGCGGCAGCCGGCGCCGCCACCAAACCATCGACCCACCGATGCCGCCAGCCACCGCCGCGGCGAGCGGGATTTGCAGCGCTGGCCACCAATACGGCGTCCCGAGCCCGAAGCTCAGGCACGCGAGACCCGCGAAGCCGCCAAGGGCGAGCGCCCAAGTCCGCGTATCCCGTCGCTTGAACACCAGCATCGGCCGCACCCTCGCCGTGGAAAAGCCACTCACGATAACGCTGGCCCCGTGCTAGCGCCGAGACCACATGCTTTAAGATAGGATCCGCTGACAAATGGGAGGACGCGCTGATGCAGCATGCGCAGATGCCGGAGCCGGTCATACCACCCGGCCCACCAATGCCGCCGCCGTTCGACGACCCGGACGGCATGCCACCGGCCCCGGTCGAATTGCCGCCGCCGGGTGGCGTGCCCGATACCGATGACGACTCGCCACCACCGCCGATGCGGATGGCAACCTGGCTATGACGCCGGCGGTCAGAGGTGCCGGAAGTGCTCCGTGACACCCGCCACCACTACGCCAAACTTGCGGATCGTATCGCGGTTGACCATCGACCCGTCATCCTCGAGATACATCCACTGGTCTAGCGTCACGTTCTCCAGCGCGTTGCCCGGCTTGAGTGCCAGGACGAAGGACCAGTGGAACACCCGCCCCGCCGCCTCGCCTTTCGCCACACCCACGATGTCATTCGCGGTCGCCTCGAACTGCGTCGGTGAGACACGGTGCATGTGCCAATCGCGAACTTGATGCTCACTCCCCTCTGTCAGGTGCTGGACCATGTGCAGGCTGTCCGGCCCGTCCAGTTCGCCGCGGCAATCGGTGATTACGGGACCGGTCGGATAGCCGGACCGGTCCTCCAACACCCCCCAGGAGACGACGTGCCCGGTGAAAAACATCACCGGGTCGAAGGCCGGCGTAGTGCCGGTGAACTGCCCGACCGTCGGCGATCCGCAACCGGCCAGAGCAAGGGCTGCGGCGACGCAGGCCGGCCACGGCCTCACGGGTCGTTGCGCAGTGCGTAATAGCTTCGCACGGAGGCGCTGCCCCGCGTGGTGTCTCGCATCCCCGGGCGGGGCCGCGCATCGGTTTCGGCACCCATGGTGGCCGCTTCCTGCTGCGCGAGGTTGCGCCAGCCATCGGTGCGCCACTGTTCCAGCTTCGCGTCGAAATCGATCGGCCCCGACGCCTCGAGGATCTCGATGGCGCGGTTGCGGGTCTCCAGCGCCGGGTGCAGCACCAGCAGCGTATGGCCGCGGCGCACGCCCTCGGCCAGGCCGTGCACCTCATCATCCGGCGCGAACAGGCCCTTGAGGCTGCCCCACAGCCCGGTGCTGCCGCCCTCGGCGTTCACGCCGGCATTGGCGCCATCCTCGGTGCGGTCGGTGATCCGGGCATCGCCGGCCAGGCCCTCGGCCCCGAGGGCGTCGATCGCGGCCTGGGCTGCGGCCTCCGTCTCGTACATCACCACGACCTGGTCGTCGTGCCGCGTCGGGTCATAAAGGTAGGTCGGGTGGCCGGATTGCGGGCCAGCCGGATGGGTAATTAGGTTGCCGTTCTTGTCGAGGTCGGTCGGCGGCGTCATCGGCACTGCTCCGGACGGGGTTTGTCCGAAACGTCGCCAGGGAGCGGCGGTTGCCGTCACTTCGCCAGCGGCAGCTTCCCGTTGGTCCAGCCGACCGCGTAGGCGAGCGGGCCGTTCATGACCCGGATCATCGTCTTCTGGCCGCCCTGGCCGCTCAGCACCGCCACGCGCGTCGGCCGGACCACCGCCTGGCACGTCTCGATGGCGGAGTTCGGGCGGACCCGGCCATGCGCCACCAGGTCGTCGAAATCGGCCTCGCTGGTGCAGAACTCATCCCCTGCCTGGAGGAAGGATGGCAACTCCTCCGCCACGGCGGTCCGGCAGCACAGCAGGGCAAGCAAGACGGCGGCGGCGGGGCGGACCATGGTCGGGCATCCAATCAAACGATGCGATCCAGCAACACGCGGGCGCGCCAGGGTCAAGCCCTCACGCGGCGCCGGCGGT
>CAXSEK010000195.1:2320-6229 GCA_964235625.1 uncultured Acetobacteraceae bacterium | reverse complement strand
TTCCACCGGCGCGGCTTGGGCTGCAAGCGACTCGGCACGGGCGGCGGCGGCCTGTACCGCGAGGCCCGGCACGGCGCAATGTGTAGGTGGGGCGGGCCAGGTCGGGATGGCGGCGAGCAGGTCGGGCTGCGGCCCGGCCAGGGCGGCATCCACCCGGCCGCGCAGCACCGCCGCCAGGCAGGCAGCCACGTCCCGCGCCGGTTTGCCGGCGTAGTCCAGCCCGAGTGCCGCCAGCAGCCCCGCCAAATCGGTCATCCCGACGGCGTACCGCGTCGCGTGCGGTGCCAGAAGCTGCAGCGCCTGGGCCGCTGTCGTGACCGCGCCCGCGAAGGCCGTGCCGTCGAATCCGGCGACCGCGTCGTGGAACGCAGGCAGGTTCAGCACAAAGGACGGCGCCTCACTCGGAGTCCCGCGCCATATGTCCGGGCCGGGCGCGCCTTGCCGGTGCAGTAGCAGCACGTGCAACCGGTCTGCCAGCCCGGCGATCCCGGCCTCCTTGGCACGGGCCGAAAGCGGCAGGATCCAAGCCTGCGCCAGCCCCGGCAGCGACACCCGGCTGGTGCCCGGTGCCAGGTTGCACAACGCCGCTGCCGCCATGTCGTCCCAGGACGCAGGGAGGCGTACCAGCCGCACCGGCGAGTCGGGGTCGGGCGCCGCCTCTGTCTGCCGCAGCCGCACGCCCTGCCATGTCCGGTCGGTTTTCATGGCTTAACGCTACCGTGCGACTCGACCGGTGAGAAGCCGTATTTTGCGTCCGGGCCGGGTTGAAGCACAAAATGCTGTGGGCGAGTCGCCCTACGATGGCTGTCCGACTTGCTGCCTATACCAGTCGAGGATCTCGCCCCCGGTCCACATGACCACCCCTTCATGGCCCAGGATATAGTCGTAGAGCATCTCAAGGTACTTGATCCGGTGCGGCACGCCGGTGAGATAGGGGTGGATGGATATCGCCATTACCCGCGGCGTCTTGGCGCCATCCAGATACAGGCGGTCGAACTGGTCGCGCCCCCGGCGGAAGATCTCGTCGGAGGGTTGCTGCTGCACCGCGCTGATCACCACGTCGTTGATCTCGACGGTGTAGGGCACGGAAACAATCGGGCCGGGCCGTGTGCGAAGTGGCACCGGCTGCTCGTCCAGCACCCAGTCGGCGACATACTCAATGCCGGCTTCCGCGAGCAGGTCCAGGGTCTCGTCGGTCTCGGTTAGGCCGGGGCTTTCCCAGCCGCGCGGCGCCGCACCGGTCAGCTCGGCGATGGCTCGCATCGTGGCGGTGATGGCGGCGCGCTGGTCCTCCACCTTGTGCATCGGCCGCTGCATCAATCCGTGCCCCATGAACTCCCATCCGGCGGCGTGGGCCGCCTCGCACGCTTCACGGTATAGGGTGCAGGCCGTCCCGTTCACGGCGAAGGTCGCCTTTAGCCCGCGGGCGCCCAGCACCTCGAGGAAGCGCCAGAAGCCGACGCGCATGCCGTATTCGTGCCATGCCCAGTTGGGGATGTCTGGCAGCAGCGGCTGGCCCATGGGCGGCGGCAGCACGGCGCGAGGCATGGGGCCGGCCGGACTCCAGTTCTCCACGTTGACGATGGTCCAGACTGCCACCCGGGCGTTGCCGGGCAACACCAGCGGCGGACGCCGGCCGATCGGGGCGTAGTCGAGGCGGCCGCGCACGCTGCTGCCAAGCCCCTCCGTCATGACGGCGTGCGATCCGGGATCGTACCGCTCGCCGGCAGGGTCGCGAGCACCATGTCACGCCATGGACGATCCATCTGGTTTCTCCCCCCGATCGCCGTTATCGTGGCCGCTGCACCGGCCGGGCGCAACCGGTTCCCGTCCGCCGCTTCTGTCCGTAAAGTCGTGTCGGAGGACCGGGATGCATAGGACAGACACCTCGCCGATTGCGTCTGCGCGCCCGCAATGGGCGCTGGGCTTGATGACCGGCACCGCGGTCGACGGCATGATCGATATTGCAGCCATCCACACCGATGGCACGCGCGTGGATGCGTTCGGCCCCTGGACGCTGGCGCCGTATCCGGACGCGACACAGCGACTGCTGGTCGAGACACTGCGGCAGGCGCAGGCCTGGCAGTTCACCGGCCCCGAGCCCGCCTTGTTCCGCGAGGCCGAGGATGCGCTGACCCGCGCGCAATCCGCCGCCGTCACCGTCTTCCTGGCCGAGCACGCGCTGGACGTGACCGTGGTCGGCTTCCACGGCCAGACAGTGCTGCACCGCCCGCCGCAGCCGGGCCGCCCGGGCGACACGCGGCAACTGGGCGACGGCGCGCTGATGGCGCAGCTCACCGGGCTCGACGTGGTCTACGATTTCCGCACCGCCGACATCCGCGCCGGAGGGCAGGGCGCCCCGCTCGCCGCCAGCTACCACGCCGCCCTCCTCCAACGCGCCGCGTTGGGTGAGGCGACTGCCGTGCTCAACCTCGGCGGCGTGGCGAACATCACGTGGCAGGGGGAAGACGGCCTGCTCTGCGCCTTCGACACGGGCCCGGCCAACGCCCCGTTGAACGACTGGGTCGAGCGGGCGACCGGCGCCGCGATGGACACCGACGGCGCGCTCGCCCGGCGCGGCACGGTGGACGAGGCCCGGTTGGCCCGGCTGCTGCAACACGAATTCTTCGCCCAGTCCTTCCCCAAATCGCTTGACCGCTTCGCCTTCCCCGCGAGCATGGCCAACGGGCTGAGCCTGGAGGATGGCGCGGCCACGCTCACCGCCTTTACGGCTGCCGCTGTCGGGCGCGGGCTGGATCTGCTGCCCCGCCGCCCCTCTTGCGTGCTTGTCTGCGGCGGCGGCCGGCGCAACCCCACCCTCATGGCCGCGCTCCGCACCCGCGCCGGGGTGGACCCGGTGCCGATCGAGACCGCCGGCCTGCGCGGGGATGCGATCGAGGCCGAGTGCTTCGCCTTCCTGGCCATCCGCTCCCTGCACGGCCTGCCGATCAGCTTCCCCACCACCACCGGCGTACCCCGCCCCCTCACCGGTGGCCGCCTCGCTCGGAAGGCCCCCCCATGCTGATCGCCCTCGATTGGGGCACCACCTCCCTCCGCGCTGCGCTCATGGCGCCCGATGGCACCGTCCTGGACCGCGTCGCCACCCCTGACGGCATTATGGCCGCTGCCGGGCGCAGCTTCCCCGCTATCTTCGCCACCATCGCCGGCCCGTGGCTGGCCGCTCATCCCGGCATCGCGGCCCTCGCCTCCGGCATGATCGGCAGCCGCCAGGGCTGGGCGGAGGCGCCCTACGCGTCCTGCCCGGCCGGCTTTGCCCAGCTCGCCCAAGCCCTCGCCTGGGCCGACGCCGGCGGCACGCGGGTCGGCTTCGTCCCCGGCCTGAACTGGCAGGACCAGGACGTGATGCGCGGCGAGGAGACGCAGATCCTCGGCGCGCTGACCGCCCTCGCCGTGGACAGCGGCGTGTTCGTGCTGCCCGGTACCCATAGCAAATGGGCCGTGGTGGAGGCGGGCCAGGTGGTCGCCTTCCGCACCTTCATGACCGGTGAGGTCTTTGCCACCCTGTGCCGCCACTCCATCCTAGGCCGCCTGATGCCGGACGCCGACCCGCCCTTCGACCCGAACGCCTTCGCCGCCGGCTGCCGCCGTTCAGGGGGTGGCGCGATCCTTCACGCGCTGTTCTCCGCCCGCACCGAGGGCCTGTTCGGCCGCCTCGCGCCGGAGGCTCTGCCCTCCTACCTGTCCGGCCTGCTGGTGGGCGAGGAGGTGCGCGAGGCTTTGCTGCTGGCCCCTGCCCGGGCGGTCCATCTGGTTGGCAGCGCCGCACTGGCCGCCCCATATGGCCGGGCCCTGGCCTTGTATGGCGTGGCGCATAGCGTGGTGGCTGCGGATGTCGCCTTCACCGGGCTGCACGCCATCGCCCGTGCAGCGGGATTGGTTTGAACACGG
>CAXSEK010000195.1:0-2220 GCA_964235625.1 uncultured Acetobacteraceae bacterium | reverse complement strand
AGCGGCTTCGGCCTGGGCTCCGCCCTCTACAAGCCGGGCATGACCCCCGCCGAAGTCGATGCCACCGCGCGTGCCTTCGCGGAGGCAGTCGGCAGAAAGCAATAGGAAGATCCCCCTCCCTTTGTGGGCAGGGGTTAGGGCAGGGGTGCGATTGGTGCGATGCCGGATCGCCAAATACCGAATACAACCGCAAGGACCGGGACGCCGCAACCCGGACACGTGCTCAAAACAGCCCCACCCTATTGAGGCCGACGAGCATGAACCCCACCGACGACCCACGCTACGACGCCATCCGCCGTCGAGACCCGGCGCAGGACGGCCGCTTCCTCTACGCCGTCCGCACCACCGGCGTGTACTGCCGCCCAAGCTGCGCCGCCCGCCCAGCCCGGCGGGAGAACGTCTCCTTCCACGACACCTGCGCCGCCGCCGAGCGCGCCGGCTTCCGCCCCTGCAAGCGCTGCCGCCCCAACGAGCCGAGCCGGCAGGACCGCCAGGCCGCTCTGGTCCGCGCCGCCTGCGCTACCATCGACACGGCCGATGACACCCCCGCCTTGGCCGACTTGGCCCGCGCCGCCGGCCTCAGCCCCTACCACTTCCACCGCGTGTTCAAGGACATCGCCGGCGTCACCCCAAAGGCCTACGCCGTGGCCCGCCGCGCCGCCCGCCTGCAACACGGGCTGGGCCGCGCCGCCAGCGTGACCGAGGCGATCTACGACGCCGGCTTCAACGCCTCCAGCCGCTTCTATGAAGGCGCCGGTGACCGCCTGGGCATGACCCCTACCGCCTACCGCGCCGGCGGGCCCGGCACCGCGATCCGCTTCGCCCTGGCCGAGTGCTCCCTGGGCGCCATCCTCGTCGCTGCCACCGACCGCGGCATCTGCGCCATCGCCTTCGGCGACGACCCGGCGCCGCTCCTGCGGGACCTGCAGGACCGCTTCCCCAAGGCCGACCTGCTCGGCGCCGACCCGGCCTTCGAAGCCACCGTCGCCCGCGTCATCGCCGCCGTGGAAGCCCCCGCCCGCGGGTTGGACCTGCCGCTCGACATCCGCGGCACCGCCTTCCAACAGCGCGTGTGGCAGGCCTTGCGCGCGATCCCGCCGGGCCGCACGGCGAGCTATGCGGATATCGCCGCCGCCATCGGCACCCCCGCCGCCGTGCGCGCCGTTGCCGGCGCCTGCGCCGCCAACACCCTGGCCCTCGCCATCCCCTGTCACCGCGTCATCCGCGCGGACGGCGCGCTCTCCGGCTACCGCTGGGGCGTCGAACGCAAGGCCAAGCTCCTGCAGCGCGAGCAGGGAGCCAGCCAATCGGTTCCATGAAGGATACATGCTTGTAGGGCGGGATGCGCTTCGGCAACCTACCAATACGCGCACGAGAACGGATGCCGAAGCGCCTCCCCAAGCACAATCAGCCCGACGGCTTCGCAACCGCGAACCGCCCCCGATGCCGCTTGGATGTTCGACCCGGCGATAGGTCCGGCCCTCATCGATTGGGCCCATGCAGCACCGGCCGCCCGCGGTTGAAGGTCATCCGCCCGGCCTTCATCCCCCAGAGCGGCTGCGCCAGCCCCGAGACTGCCTCCGCCGCGCCGCACGCGTCGAGCAGCACCAGGTCGGCCGGCGCCCCCACACGCACGCCATACTCCGCCACCCGCATCAGCCTGGCGGCATCGGTCGTCACCATGCCCAGGCACTCCGCCAGCGCCCGCGGGCGCGCCACGTGGCACACATTGGCATACAGGTTCGCCATCCGCAGCAGGTTCGCGTCGCCGTAAGGCGTGAACGGGTTCAGCACGTTGTTGGTCGCGATCGAGCAAGTCACCCCCGCCGCCCGCAACGGCTCGGCCGTCACCACGCCGCGCGGCACGGAGTGCGTATGGCCCCGCCCCATCAGATACAGATCCGTGCTCGGCAGCACCGTGACCGCCACGCCCGCGCGGGCCAGCGTCGCGGCCAGCTCGGCGAACCGCGCCGGCGGCAGCAGCGACATCTGCGTGACATGGCCGATCGCGACCCGGCCGCCCCATTTGAACGCTTCCGTCTTGCGGCAGACATACTCCGCCTGCATCCCGTCCGCCGTGTCCGCGAGGTCGAGATGCATGTCGATATCCACGTCCCACACGCGGGCCAACTCGAAGATGCGGTCGATCTGTCCCCGCGGGTCGCTGTCCATGTAGGGCACGGCGCCGATCACCCGCGCCCCCCGGCGCAGCCCCTCCAC
>CAXSEK010000194.1:0-6280 GCA_964235625.1 uncultured Acetobacteraceae bacterium | reverse complement strand
ATCCCGCTGTTCGCCGTCGGAGCCTTCCTCTCCTTCACGTTGTCGCAGGCCGGCATGGCGGCGCATTGGTGGCGGTATGGCCGGGGCAATGCGGACCGGGCCCGGCTGCTGATCAACGGCGTCGGCGCGGTGGCGACCGGCCTCGCTTTGCTGATCATCCTGGCGGCCAAGTTCACCGAGGGAGCGTGGCTGACCGTGCTGGTGATCCCGGCGACGCTGCTGCTGCTATGGCTGGTGCACCGCTACTATACGGGGCTGGACCGCCAGCTGATGCCCGACGATGACACGCCGTTGGACCTGGCCCGCCCCCGCGCACCGCATCTGCTGATCCCGATCGGTCGGTGGGACCGGGTGGCGCAGAAGGCGGTGCTGTTCGCAATGCGGCTATCCTGCGACGTGACCGCCCTGCACTGCACCGAACTGGACGGGCCGGATGCCGCCGAGCACGAGAAGAGCATGCGGGGGCATTGGGAAAGCTGCGTCGAAGCCCCGGCGCGGGAGGCGGGGCTGCGCGTGCCGACTTTGCTCGTGCGGTCCTCGCCGTATCGCAGCGTGCTCGGCCCGCTGCTGCGCCTGATCGCCGAGCAGCAGGAGTGCGAACCCGGCCGGCCCATCGCCGTGATCCTCCCGCAGCTGGTGGAGGGACGCTGGTGGGAAAGTTTGATGCACACGCACCGGGAGCGGCGGCTGCGGGGTGCCCTGCTGCGGGATGCCGGACCGGACCTTGCCGTCATCGGCGTGCCCTGGCAGCTGCATCCGGTAGATGCCGCGCGTTCCCTCGCGAAGGAAGAGCCGGCGGTATGAAGGCGCCGGCTACGAGACATCCCCGAGAGCCGGCGTGGAGGTGCGCAGGGCCAGCGACAGGCGCGTGAGCGGGGCCGCGATCAGGGTGCAGACCATCGCCATTGCGACCATCGCGGAGAACACCGCCGGGCCGATAAGCCCGGCATCCGCCATGACGGCCAGCACCAGAACCTCCATCAGGCCCTTGGTCTGCATCAGGCAGCCGAGCGCCAGGCCGTTCGGCCAGGGTGTGCCGGTCAGCCGGGCCGGCACCGCCGTGCCGAGGATCTTGCCGACCACGGTCGCCCCCGTGGCCAGGGCGAAGACGGCGAGGAACGCGCCGGAGCCGGGATCGATGAAGGCGCGCAACCCGGTGACCACGAAGAAGAACGGCAGCAGGACCGCGGCGGTCAACGGCTCGACCGCGGCGAGGAAGGGCGCGCGGACACGGTGGGGGACGGCGACGCCGGCCGCGAAGGCGCCCGTGATGTAGCCCAGGCCGATCGCGTCCGAGAGGGCGGCCGAGGCGAGGGCGGCGGCGACCAGGGGGGTGAGCATCGCCGCCGGCCGAAGCCGCCCCGAAAGCCAGGTCAGAACCGGCCGCACGGCATAGATCACGGCGCCGAGCCAGAGCAGCGTGGCGGCGACCGTGACCAGCGCGTCGGACGGGGCCCCGTTCGCGAGGGCGAGCAGGACGGCGATCATCAGCCACAGGGCCGCGTCGTTCACTGCCGCCACGGCGAGGGCGGCCTGGCCGAGCGGGCTGGCGGTGTGCCCCATCTCCTGCAGCATGGCCGCCAGGACCGGGAGCGCGGTGACCGCGGTGCAGATCGCGATGGCGACGACGAATGCAACGGGATGATCCGGGGCGCCGACGGCACCGGGCACGTGCCCGAGCATCCACCATCCGGCCGCCAGCCCGAGGGCGAACGGTACGGCAATGCTGCCCAAGGTGGGGGCCGCGAGGCGGCGCGCCCGGTCCCGCACGGCGCCCGCGTCGAGGTGCAGACCGGCGACGAACACGTAGAGCAGCACTCCGATCGTCGCCAGGCCGGAGAGCTGGGCCAGCAGGCCGGGGGTGAAGACCGATCGATGCAGCGCGGGCGCGATCCTGCCCAAGCCGGTCGGGCCGAGCAGCACGCCGGCAGCAATCTGCAAGACCGCCAGGGGCGCCCACCGGCGCACACCCCTGACCTGCCAGAGCAGCCAGGGAAGCAGCACGACGCCGAGTGTCACGATCAGCAAGGCAAGGCGAGGCGTCATTGGGGGGCGATCCGGAGCTGCTACCCGATCCTACCTGCCACCTAACGCGGTGCACCACCATGCGGGCGGCCAGGGTGGCCAGCATCGATAGTTCGACCGGATCGCTGCCGTCATGGCGTTCGAACGACGCGAAGGGCCTGCATGACGGACACAGGACAGGGGGCGCCCCCGTTCGCGACGGCGGCCGTGGCCGCGACCGGGCTCACATCTGCATCGGCGGGCGTTCTGTCGGCAGATCGTTGGGCGGCGGGTCGCTGACCGGCAATGGTGGCAGGTCGTCACCGGGCATCGGTTCCGGCGGGCTCATCGGCGGCCCCGGCGGCGTGATCGGTTCGGGCATCTGCATCTGCATGATGGTGGCTCTCCTCGTTGCCTGCCTTTAACGCGCCAGAGCGCGATCGGAAGCGGACGCCGGCTTCTACGGCCGGACATCCGGGCCGCGGGCCCACGCTGGAAGCCTGGGCGGCAGCCCGAAGAACCGCGCCCGCCTCCTGGTTGAGATATATGAGGTGATGCAGAAGCGATACAAACTCGCGCTGAAGCGCAGCCGGGACACTTAGAACTGCGGCGGCTTCGTCGTAACGGGGCATGGGTGATCCAGCAGTTGCGGGATCCCAAGCCCCCTCACCCCGCCCCTCCCAGCGGGAGAGGGAGAAGACAAGATCGGCCGGCAGCTTTGCCGCCCAGGAGCAGCGGGATGGGAGGCCACGGCATGCCGTCATTGCTTCTTCATCGTGTTGACGAGGGCGCGGTGCTGGCAGGGGCAGGCAGAGCGGCGAGGGCTTGCTGCATCACCGCGATCTCCTGCTGCTGCGCGGCGACGATGGCGTGCGCCAGGCGGAGGAGCACCTCGTCATGGCCGTAATGGAGCTCGGCGAGCGCCATGTCGATGGCCCCTTGATGGTGCGGGATCATCATCTGGGCGAAGTCCCGATCCACGTCGCCGGTCGGCGCCGTCATCATGTCGTGGTCCATGCGTGCCATCGCCGAGTCCATGGCTTTGGTGAACCCCTCGTCCGCCGGCGCGGCCGCCTGCGTCTCGAGGCAAAGTCCGGCTGTGAACAGCAGGCAGGCTGCCATGAGCCGGAGGGTGACACCCGTGGTTGTTCTCATCTCGAGCTCCATAGGCCTCATGCCTGGATGCAGCTTACCCCTACGCGAGACCGCTGGACTTTTCAGAACCGCTGGGCGATGCCGGCGAGGATCGTGCGGCGTAGCCCGAACTGCGGTGCGCCGACGCCGACGCCGGTGCCGTCCCTGATCTCGTACTTTCGGTCCAGCAGGTTGATCACGTCGAGCCGGAGTTGGGTTTGACCGATATAGCCGGTTTTGATGGTCTGCACCGCCGATAGATTGATTGTGTAGTAACCGGGCAGCGCCCGCCCGTTTGGCACGTCGCCGTTGGCGGAGCTGTAATCGGCGCGCAACCCGCTACCGACCAGCAAGTCCGCCGACAAGCGTGTGGGAGCGTGCGTCCCTTCGAACAGGGTGTACGCGGCACCGCCCGACCCGGTCCAGCGCTGGTCGTGATCGAGGTGGATCCAACGTCCGCTGATATACTGCAAATCGGCAGCGCTGAAATTGAACTGCGAGGAGACGATGTCCTTCCCGATCGCGCGCGAATAGGCGACGTTGCCATACAGCGACAACGGTCCGCGGTCGTACGACGTGCTGAACTCCAGCCCGTCTACCTGACCCTTGCGGTAGTTGAACGCCGACAAGATGATCGGCGCGCCGAACTGACCCTCGTCGATCAAGTTGCGCGCGGCCTTGTAATAGGCATCCACGCCGACGCGCAGGCCAGGCAGCACGATCTGGTCAATGCCGGCGTCAAAGTAGTTGTCGCGTTCTGCCTTTACCGTGCTGTTCTGCGTGACCTCGGATGCAGCGGACGTGCCGGCGAACTGGGCGATGCTGTTGCTCGAAACGAGTTCGAACGGGGGCGGCGTGAAATAGCGGGAGTAGCCGCCATGCACGGTGGTCCCCTCGAACGGCCGCCACACGGCGTTGATGCGCGGGCTGACTTGGTTCTCGTGGGTGTACTCGTCGACCTGATCGAAACGCAGGCCGTAGTTGACGGTCAGCCTGGGTGTCACGCGCCATTCGTCCTGCGCATAGACCCCGAAGAGCGTGCCGGTCTTCCCGGTCCCCTCATGGACGTTGAACGGCGTGTCCGAAGCAGGGCTGCCATCCGCCGTGCCCGTTGTCGACAAGACGAGTGAATCCGTCTTCGACACGGTGCGTTCGCCCAGCACCTGGAACCCGCTGCGCACGGTATGCTGCTCGTTCACCCGCCAACTCGCATCGGTCTGCTCGCCGGTCGAGAGCACCGAGCGTGCCGCCGTTTGCGAAACGCCGTTGAACAATAGATCGCCGACCGGGTCGGGGGTGTAATACAGGCTGCTGTAACGGGTGAACACCGAGGTCTGCACGTCGATCGCACCCACCTGCTTCTGCAGCGACAGGATGGCAAAGTCGGTGATTTCGCGCTGATGCTGAGTGAGGTTGGCGCTGTTGAAGCCGCTCACGCCGTTGTCGGACAGGCCTTGGGAGGGAGACTGCCCAGGGTTGTTCGGGATTTGGAAGAACTCGTTGGAGGTGCCTGCCAGCAGGCTCACCCGCGTCGTGGCGTCAATCAGGCCCGAAACATGGGCCAAACCATGTGTCTGGTTCGACAGGTCGTGGATCGGATTGAAGCTGGTGGTCGGGTTCTCGATCCCCACACGGTCGTGCAGGACGTCACCGGTGAAGAAATAGTCGATGGCGCCCACTGATCCGCCATAAGACATGCTCGGCTGGAAGTAGTCCCGCGCGCCGCCGTAGATCGATATCTCGCCCCCCGGGTCGGTCCGCCCCGACTTGGTGGTGATGTCCACCACCGCCGCCGTGTTGAAGCCGTATTGCGCCGGCAGCGACCCGGTGATCAGCGAGAGGGAGTGTGCGAACCGGGTCTCGAGCGACTGGCCGAACACGGCCAGGCCTTCGGGCAACTGGACCCCGTCCAGGCGGAACTGCACCTCGTTATGGTCGCCGCGGACGTGGATCTGGCCGAACGAATCCTGCGCCACGCCGGGCGCCTGCAGCAAGGTCTGGTTCAGCGGCGCATTGTCGCCCTGCGGCAAGGTTTCGATGGCGCCGCGGCTGAAATCATAGCGGGTCGCCCCGAGGTTCGGCTGCAATTGGCTGCGCGCCTGGTCGAGCCGGCGGCTGACGACGTCCAGGTCCGGAAGGCTGATATCGTCACCGAGGCGGATGGCGGGGGTCGTGGCGCCTGGCGCAATTGGCTCGTCCGCCGCGACCGGCGATACGGTGCTGGCCACCACGGCGCAGCTCATTAGCGCGGTCCTACGAAATCCCATTAACGCCATCCCGACCACTCGCATTCCGCCGGAAGAGCGGTATGATACGCTATACGGTCTCAAGTGATGTTACGTTGTCAATGCACCACGATCAGCGTTCGGCGCCTATCGGCTCGATCGTCGCCCCCAGGACACAGTCCGGAGTTGGCTGGGCCTGCTTCGGCGCGGCGCTGGCCGTGCACGCGGTTCTGGCCGGCCTGCTGCTGCAAACCCGCCCGGCCGCCGTAGACGCCACGCCCGCCCGACCGTTCGAGGTGTCGATGGACGTGGCACCCGCGGATCCTGCTCCTGCGCAATCTCCGCCCGCGTCGGCATCCGCGCCGAGCCCGATGGATCTGCCGCCAACGCCAAGCGCCCCCGAGCCGCAGCCCGCAGCGCCCGAACCGGCCGTCCCCCAAGCGCCGGCGCCCCCCCCACTCCCGGAACCCGCACAGCCGCGCCCCTTACCGCAGCTGCCGCGGCCGAGCCCGATGCGCCGTTCGGCACCCGCAGCAGCCAAGGCAAGGGGCGTGCCGATGCCCCGGCACCCGCAGGCCGACCCGAGCGCGAATGGCGCTAGCTCCCTGCCCGGCCTTCCGGTTGCGGCTGCGTCACCGGCGCCAACGCAAGCGGCCGGTCCGGTGCAGCCTGCGACGGCCGAGGCGGTCGGCGCTTGGCGTGGTGCCTTGGCCGCCTGGCTGCAGGAGCATCGCACCTATCCCGACGCGGCGCGCCGCGATGGCACGGAGGGGCGGGTCGTGGTGCGCTTCACGATCGACGCGGCGGGGCTGGTGACCGGGGTGGGGCTGGTGGGCAGCTCCGGTTCGACGATCCTGGACGAGGCAGCCCTGGCCTTGCTACGCGGGGCGCATGTGCCGGCGCCGCCCGCGCCGGGA
>CAXSEK010000193.1:0-6294 GCA_964235625.1 uncultured Acetobacteraceae bacterium | reverse complement strand
CCTCGATCGGCAGCGCGTCCATGTCGGCGCGCAGGCCGACGCTGCGGTTGGATTGTCCGCGCCTGATGGTTGCGACCACCCCGTGGCCGCCCACTCCGGTCACGCAGGGCACGCCCAGTTCCGCGAGCTTCGCGGCGACGAAGGCGGCGGTCCGCGTTTCCTGCAGCGAGAGCTCCGGGTTGGCGTGCAGGTGGCGGCGCCATTCGGTGAGGGTCGTGGCGAGGGCGGGATCGAACGAGATGCTGCTCATGCGGCCACTATCCCGCTGCCAAGCTCAGGCGTCCAGCATGCGCGTGGCGGGCGCGCCGTGGGGCTTGGACGGCGGTGCGAGGCGGACGGCGTAGCGGGTGCCGGGCTCCTGCTCCACATCGAGCGAGGCGCCGAGCTGGCGGGCGAAGCCGCGGATCAGTTGCAGGCCGATGCCGTCCCGGGTGCCGCTCTCGGTTTCGGACTTGCCGGCGGGGATGCCGACGCCGTCATCGCTGATCACCAGGTCGAGGTATCCCTCCACCCCTGTCAACGACACGCTGACCCGGCCCGAGCGGCCGTTTGGGAAGGCGTATTTTACCGAGTTGGTGACCGCCTCCGTCACGATCAGGGCCAGCGGCACCGCCTGGTCACTGGACATGCGCAGCTCCGGTGCCTCGATGGAGAGGGTTATGCGGTCGCCCTCCTTCTCGCCCATGGCGGAGAACAGCTGCCCGCACAGCTCGGTCAGGAAGGAGCGCATGTTGATCGTGTGCAGCTCGCCGTCGGCGTAGAGGTGGCGATGCAGTGTTGCGAGGGCGCGCACCCGGTCTCGCGCGGCCTGGAACTCGGCCCGGGCCTCCGGCACGCGGATGCGGCTGGCCTGGAGGTTGAGCAGGCTGGCGATCACCTGCAGGTTGTTCTTCACGCGGTGGTGGATCTCGAGCACCAGGAGGTCCTGCTTCTCCTGGGAGCGCACCAGCTCGGCCTCCTTCTGCCGCAGCACCCCCGTCGCTTCCCGGAAGGACTGCGCCAGCTCGAGCACCTCGTCTGGCGCGCCGGTAAGGTTGCCGGGTTCGAACGGGTTGCCCGCCTGCCAGCCGCGGACTGCGGTGCTGAGGCGGCGGAGCGGGTTGCCGAACGCGACATCCGCGCCGAGCACGATGGCGGTGAGCCCCAGCACGAACAGGAGGGCCAGCTCGGCCATGCGGACCAGCAGGTTGCGGACGGCGAGGATGTGCTCCCGTTCGGCGGAGGTGGCGGCGATCAGGCGCCAGCCGCCGGGCAGCAGGGTAGTGGCGTAGGCGTAGCGCAGGTGCTCGGCCGAGCTCGCGCGCAACGCGAGTTGGCGGGCGCCGACCAGGCGCACCATGGTGGCAAGGTCGGGCAGGGCCGCGGCGGCGTTCCCGCGGGATACGAGCACGTGACGGTCCTGGTCCAGCAGCCAGGTGACGTCTCCAGGATCGGGGATCTGCGGCAAGGAGTCGGTAGCGAACCAGTCCGGCCGCAGCATCGCGGCAATCACGGTGCCGGCGGCCGCATGGATGGCCAGGACGGGTGCGTGATCCGGTCCCACGGCGTCTAGGCTGACCGGCGCGCCGCCGCGCACCTGCTCGTACCAGCGCCGGGGGCCGGTGTTTGCGGGAAACGCTTCGCCGATTTGGCAGACGGTATCGCCATCGAGGTTGACGGCGACGACCCCCAATATGTTCTGTTGTGCGAGCAGGCGGCCCATGGAGGCGTTGCACACGCCGGTGGAGATGTCAGGCGTGATGCCGAACAGCCGGCCGGCCACGGATGCGAGGGCGGTGTGGTATTGGGCGAGAGACTGGCCATCCAGCAGCGTGGCCCGTTCTTGAGCGCCGCGGGTGGTAGACTGGAACTCCTGCCAAGCGATCGTGGCCGCCATGCCTGCGATCGGGACGGCTGCCACGAAGGAGAGCAAGATCAATCGGCCCCGCGTATGACCGATGCGCGACCACCACATGGGTCGCCACCGCCAAGTCACTGGCCGCGATCTTCCTCGATCAGGCGCAACAGGTCGTCGGGGATCGGCTCCTTGGCGACATCATCATAAATCTGGTGCAAGCCGCGCTTCAACCACAGGTCAAAGGCTTGGGGCTTCGCTGCCGCCTGATTTTCGCCACGCTCCTTGGCCTTGGGCTGTTTCATATCTGGATGCTTCACGCCTGCTACGCTCCAGACAAAGAAACCGGCCAAACGTTGACCGGTTTCTCTTCACACGCACCAATGATTGTTTGTTAGAAAGGCATATCGGCGGAAGCATCCTGGACGTGACTGAGAAGCAGGTCCTTGGAGACGCGCTGGCCGGCACGACTCTCCTTCACGTCCCCCATCAGCCATGCCTCGAGCTGGCGGCGGGCGCGGAACACGCGGCTCTTGGCGGTGCCGACGGCGCAGCCGGTGGACTGGGCGAGCGCCTCGTAGCTCATACCGTGCACCACGACCATGACCAACGCCTCACGCTGGTCGGCCGGCAGTCGGTTCATGGCGGCGCCAAGCTCCTTGAGGGCCAGGCGGTCCTCATGGGCGGCGTCGGTCGCGAACACGGACTGCGGCACGTCGTCGATGTCGGTCGTGTCACGGCGCTTGCGCAGGTTGGAGATGAAGCGGTTGCGGAGGATCCGGTGCATCCAGGCGGCGAAGTTGGTGCCAGGGATGAAGGTGGTCTGGGCCGAGAGGGCGTTGCAGACGGCGTCCTGCACGAGGTCCTCGGCGGCAGCGCGGTTGCGTGTCAGCGCCAGGGCCTGCACGCGGAGCTTCGGCAGGATGGCGATAACTTGGTCGTGGAAGACTGACGTGGACATTGAGGATTCTCTCCGTTCCTTATCCATGCAATGACGGACCGGTCGGAAGGGTTGCGTCCCAAGGGTCACGAAAACGCGAGGACAGGGAACGGTCACTTGCTAGCCGTTGTGGCGCCCGATCCGGCCGCTAGGGTGCACCAGGATGGCCCGGACGACGCTCTCCGACCGGTCAGGCCGGTTGCATGATCCGCGACAGCTCGGTGCGGGCACGGGAGACACGCGCTTTCATGGTGCCCACCGGCACGCCGCAGATCTGCGCCGCCTCCTCATGGGTGAGTTCCTGCGCGCCGACCAGCACCAGGGCTTCGCGCAGTACGGGGGACAGGCGCCACAGCAGCAGTTCCAGGTCGCGCACCTCGGCGGCGTCGGCCTGGCCGGGACGGACGGCCTCCTCGACCGGCAGGTGGGCGACCAGGGCCGCGGCCTCGCGCCTGCGGCGCCTCGCCTGCTCGAAGAACAGGTTGCGCAGAATGGTGAAAAGCCAGGCCTTGAGGTTGGTGCCCGCCTGGAACTGGCCCAGCGCGCTCAGGGAGCGTACTACAGTGTCCTGCACCAGGTCGTCGGCGGTGGCGCGGTCCCGCACCAGGAAGCGGGCGAAGGCGCGCAGGTCCGGCAGCAAGGCCAACATATCGGTGCGGAGCTGCTTGGCCGGGTCGGGCGCCGGCTTGGTGCATGCCAGGCCGTCCCGGCCGGTCTCCTCCGCCGCGATGGTTTGCACAATCACGTCCAGCACCTAGTTCCCCAGTCTGGAACCGGGTATCCCCCCGCTACCGGGCCCGGGCAAGTAGAGGTTTCGTCATGACCAGCTTTCGACGCGAGGACCTGCTTCGCGCCCTTCCCTATGCGCGGCGCTATGCCCGCGCGCTGGCCGGCGGCCAGGCCCCGGGCGACGCGCTGGTGACCGACGCAGTGCGGGCGCTGCTGGACGGGGAGGATTCGGGCATCGATGCGCGGCTTGCCCTCTATACAAGTGTGACGGAACGGGCCGGTTCGTCCAGTCCAGGCCAGGCAGTCGATGGCGCGTTGACCGTGAAACAGCGCCAGCTGCTACTGCTGACCTCGCTGGAGGAGGTGCCGCTGCTTGTGGCGGCGACGATCCTCGGCCTGACGGAGACCGAGGCGGAGGCGGAATTGGCCGTGGCAAGGGACCGGCTGCGGCTGGCGGCGGCGACCGACGTGCTGATCATCGAGGACGAGCCGATCATCGCGATGGACATCGAGGAGCTGGTGGCGAATTGCGGGCACCGCGTAGTGGGTGTCGCCGCGACCGAGGGTGACGCGGTGGCGATCGCGGAGCGGTGCCGGCCGGGACTGATTCTGGCCGACATCAATCTCGGCGCCGGGGGGGATGGCACCTCCGCCGTGTCACGCATCCTGCGCAACCACTATGCACCGGTGATCTTCGTCACCGCGTATCCGGAGCGGCTGCTGACCGGAGAGGCGCTGGAACCGGCGTTCGTGATCACGAAGCCGTTCGAACCGTTGACCCTGGCAATCGCGACCTACCAGGCAGTGACGGGCGGCGTGCGTCTGGGGTAGCAGGAACCGCACCGGCTCCTGGGCGTCTTGCACGGGCGGCTGGATACATCGCTTGGACGCCGCACGGGGTGCCTGAACCAGCATGAACGTCGATCTCACCACTACGACCGCGGTAGCCTGTCCGATGAGGGCGCATCCGCGGATCCGCTACATCGATCCGCTCGGCCTCGACAGCCCGGCTGAGTTCGGCCACGCCCTGGCGCGCGCCGCCTCGCTCGGGTTCGACAGCGTGCTGGTGCCCCCGCCCTGGGCACCCGGCGCGAGTGGCGACCGGTTCGTACCGGCCTCGCTGGACCGGGTGCATCCCGTGCTCGGCGGCGGCGAGGGCGATGCCTGGGTGCGCGGCTACGTGCAGGCCTGCCGGGGGCACGGCCTGTCGCCGATGCTCGATCTGCCGCTGGCATCGCTGGCGGCAGAGTTCACGGGGGACGCCGCGCCATTCGCGCCGGCCGCCAGCATTGATGCGCTCGACCCGCGCCATGGCGGCACAGCGCAGCGCCGGGCGGTGGTGGACCCGGCGTCGCTAGGCCCATGGTGGGCGCGCTATCTCGCTCGGTGGGCGGAAGCGGGGGTGACAGGCGTGCGCCTGCTCGGGCTGGCGGAGGCACCCGGCGCCGCGCAGGCGCTACGCGCTGCCGCGCCGGACATTGCCCTGATCGGCTGGACGCCGGGCCTGCCGCGCACGGCCCTGACGGAACTGCAAGGCCTGTCGTACGTCGTGTCCTCGCTGCCCTGGTGGGATCTGCGGGCCGACTGGTTCTGGGACGAACTTGAGACTCTGCGCCAGGTGGCCCCCGTGCTGTCCTGCCCGGAGGCGCCGTTCGGCCCGCGTGCGGCGGCGTCCGTGCACAATCCTGCTCAGTTGGCCGCGACGCTGTGCCGGCTGGTCTCGATCGCTGCCGCCACGGGGGATGGCTGGATCGTGCCGGAGGGGTTCGAGACGGGCGCAAGGCGCGCCCTGGACGGCTACGGGCGCACGCCGTCGCGCGGGGACCGGAGCGTCGCGAGCGGCATCGACCTTGCCGCGATGAACGAGGCCGTGGCGGCAGCGGGTGAGCCGGCCCGCGGCCTGCACCTGGTATCGGGGGCCGGGTCTGCGCCGATGGCGTTATTGCGGACGGACGCCGCCGATGCACGGTTCGCCCGCCACGCGACGGTGGCGTTGCTGAACACGGACCTGGAGCGAGCCCGCACGATCGACCCGGCCGCCGTGCTGTCCGGCATCGACGGCACGTTCGGGCCGTGGACGCCGGGCGGGTTCCAGCCGGGCAAGCCGGTGACGCTGCAGCCGGGAGAGCTGCGCAGCTTCACCGCACCCGCTTTAGCCAAGGGCCGCCTGTCCGCCGCCGTGGACGCCGCCACGGCCAAACGGTTTGCGGACGGCCCGCGGGTCGCCATCGAGATGCCGGCACCCTGCGTGGATGACGGGTCACTGCCGGTGAAGCGGCTGGTGGGCGAGGTTGTCACCGTCGAGGCGGACGTGGTGTGCGACGGGCACGACAAGCTCGGCGTGGTGCTGCAATGGCACGAGCCGGGCAGCGCCAGCCTGCACGAAGTCCGCATGGCGCCGGTGGGCAACGACCGCTACCGGGCGGAGCTGCCGCTGGTCCGGATCGGGGCATACGACTACACGGTGCAGGCTTGGCGCGACGCCTTCGCCAGCTACAAGGACGAGATTGCCAAGAAGAGCACGGCGGGCGTCGATGTGTCGCTGGAGCTGCGCGAGGGCATGGCGCTGTTGGAGCGCACGGTGGAGCGGGTGACGGGGAGCTTGCAGGCCGAACTGACGGCGATCCATGCCGACCTTGTGAGCGGCGACGATGCGGCCAAGCTCGCGCAATTCCTGTCGCCTGCGATGGCGGAGCTGATGATGCAGGCAGATGACCGGCCGCGTGCCGCCACCCTGCCCCACCCGATCCGGATCGATGCTGAGCGCAGCGGGGCGGCGTTCTCAGCCTGG
>CAXSEK010000192.1:0-6314 GCA_964235625.1 uncultured Acetobacteraceae bacterium | reverse complement strand
TGCTCGCTGGGGGCGGAATGCTCGGCGCGGACCACGTTGGCCGGCCAATGCACGGCGGAGGGGTATTGCGGCCCGGTGACGTTGAACCGCCCCTCGGGCCAGAGGCGGGCGGGGGTGCATAACAACAGGTCCAGCTTCGGCTGCCGGTCGGGCGAGTAGGTGCCGAGATAACCCAGGTCGCAGGACGTCTGGATCGACGGGTCCGGCGTGTTCAGGTCGGGATCGGCCGAGCAATACAGGGCGCGTGCGGCCCTAGCCCCGAAACGGCGCTCGATCACGCGCAGTGTCGGGCCACCGGTGAAGGACAGGTACAGGTCGAAGCCAGGGATTAACTCCGGCGTGATGTAGTCGCACCGGCCCTGCGCCAGGGCCGCCAGCGTCACCGGCGTATCGATATCGTAGAATGCCTTCACCCCACGTGCCGTCTGCTGCACCCAAAGGCAGACCGAAGGGCCGTCGGCCACGTAGGAGCCGACGATCACTAGATCCGCCTTGGCCACCGCCTCCGCATGGCGTTCCGCCAGTTCGTCCGCGTTGGCGTAGAGGACCGTGTCGCAGAACGGCGGATGCGGCATATCGCGATGGGCGGCGTACCAGGGACGGTTCTGTTCCAGGAACAGGACCTCCTGCCCAGATTGTGCCAGTCCCGAAACCAAGGACCGGAACGTCGTCGCGTGCCCATTCCCCCAGGAGGACGTGATGGACAGGCCGATGATGACGATCTTCACGGGGTGGGTTCCGGCAGGGAATTTACGAGCAAGCTTGCGGGGTCGCTTTCTTTGATGCGCGATTCACGTAGTCGGCGGCGTCGATCGGGGCAAGGTACGATGCGGGCTGCGAGTCTTCGCCCAGGTGCCTCCCGATCGCGAGACGTCCGCATGTCCACGCGATGCGCCTGCCTCGACCAGAGTGCGGGAAACCGTGTCCGACATGGATCACATACGTGAGAGGCGCATTTGCGGTTTCGCTCTGGCGCGCTTCAAACGGAGGCGTGCTTCCGCGGCAACAGGTAGGGATATCTCCCTGTCCCGGCCTTCACGGATCTCTAGTTCCCTCAACCAGAAGAGAGGAGACGAACCTACCTTTTGACGCCGTACAGGTCGGAGGCTTGATCCGCCGTGATCAGACCGTCGCGCAGGTCGCGTTCAACGAGAGCGCGGTCCCGCGTCTTCGCGTCGCCCATGCCGCCGCCGCCTGGCAGCTCGAGCAACAGCCGTTCACCGTCGGGGATAATCTGGAAGCCCTTGGTCCGCAGCGTGGCGCCCGATTTCAGCGTGACACGGCCGGCAGCGCCATTCCCGCCGCCGTCGCGGCCCCTTGGAGCGTTGCCGACGCGGTCGAAGATGGCGTTGCAGGCGAACTCCAGATCGTCGTGGCCGGCGATCTCCATGATCTGGCCCAGCCCACCGCGGGTGCGCCCGGCGCCACCGCTGCCAGGGCGCAGCTCCTTGCGCCAGATCACGATGGGTGCGACCGACTCGGTGGCTTCGACCGGCATGGTGCGCACGCCGGAGGGGAAGGCGGTCGCGTCCAGCCCGTCCAGCGTGGGCCGCGCACCGGTGCCGCCGCTGTTGAAGGTGATCACCTCGAAATCCGGCAGCACGGGCCGGTTCGGGCGGGACTGGCCGGACACGGCACCGCCGCCGCGCAATGGCGGGTTCCACAGGCAGGACGCCCCCTCCGCCGCCACCCGCTCGGGCACGGCGCCATGCAGGCAGCCCATCACGAGGTCCGGCAGGAGGTGGCCGATCACGTGCCGAACCGCGACCGGGTAGGGTCTCGGCGCATTCAGGATGCAGCCTTCGGGGATGATGCAGCGGAATGGCTCGAGCGAGGCGGTGTTGTTCGGGATGTCCGGCGCGACCACGACCTTGAGGCCGAACGCGGTGTAGGCGCGGGTGTAGGCGGCGGGCACGTTGATCCCGCGGGTGGACAGCCCCGAGGTGCCGGCGAAATCGACCGTGATCGCATCGGTCCCGATCGTCATCGTGGCGTGCAGGGCGACAGGCGCCTCGTAGCCATCGCTGCCGATTTCGGCGCGATGGGTGCCGGGCGGCAGGGCGGCGATGGCGGCGACCGTGGCGCGGCGGCTCGCTTCGAAGATGTGGCTGGCGAGGTCGTCCAGCCCGTCCAGGGCGAATTCGCCCATCATCTCATCCAGCCGACGGATTCCGGCGTCGTTGCAGGCGCAGAGGGAGTAGACGTCCCCCTCCAGTTCGACCGGCAAGCGGGTGCCGGCGCGCAGGATGTCGAACAGCGTCTCGTTGGCGACGCCGCGGTCGAAGCATTTGACGATCGGGATGTACATCCCCTCCTCGAACACGGACCGGCCTTCCGGCCCCATGCCCAACCCGCCGATATCGATCACGTGCGCCGTGTTGGCGAACAGGCCGACCATCCGGCCGTGGTGGAACGCGGGGGACACGACCGTCAGGTCGTGCAGGTGCCCCGTGCCGAGCCAGGGGTCGTTGGTGATGTAATGGTCACCGGGGTTCATGGTGGCGGCGGGGAAGCGGCGCAGGAAATGGCCCACGCTCTCCATCATCGAATTCACGTGCCCCGGCGTGCCCGTGACGGCCTGGGCCAGCATCCGCCCCTGCAAGTCGAACACGCCGGCCGAGAGATCCCCCGACTCACGCACCGTGGTGGAGAAGGCGGTGCGGATCATGGTCTGCGCCTGTTCCTCAACGACGGCGATGAGGCGGTTCCAGAGGATGCCGTAGGCGAGTGGGGTCATGCTGCTGCTCCGGCTGCGCGTGGTCCATGCGCGGTCTTTCCAGGGCCTGCGCCTTTGGCAAACGCTGGCTCCGGACGGACTCATCACACCCGATCACAGTAGCGGCTTTCACCGCCGGGTAAATGTGCGTTCCGGGCAGGCGCAGGCAGGAAGGGACGGCGCAGGTGCTGCCTTCTCCCTCGCTCGTCCTTCATGGGAAAGGGAGAGGAGTTGAGCGCCAAACACTGGGAGGGGACTGTCTCTCAGGCCGCTTGGGTGCGGGGCGGGGCCTCGCGGCGGCGGCCGATGCTGGCGACGGCTTCGGCGATGGCGGCGCTGCCCGTCCTGGCCGCTTCGGCGGCTTGCTCGGCGCGGCCGATCGCGTCCGCGACGGTGCCGGTGCCCTGGGCCACGCGCTGCACGCTGCTCGCGATCTCGGCGGTCGCGGCACCTTGCTGCTCGACGGCGCAGGCGACCTGGGCGGCAAGCGTGCTGATATCCTCGATCCGGCCGGAAATCGCGCGGATCGCGCCGATGCTGCCCTGGGTGGCAGACTGCATGGCCGCGATCTGGCCGCCGATTTCCTCCGTGGCGCGGGCGGTCTGCGCGGCCAGGTTCTTGACTTCGCCCGCCACCACGGCGAACCCGCGCCCGGCATCCCCGGCGCGCGCGGCCTCGATCGTGGCGTTCAGCGCCAGCAGGTTGGTCTGCGCCGCGATGTCGCCGATCAGCCGCACCACGTCCCCAATGCGGCCCGCTGCGTTCGCAAGCTCCTCCACCGACTCATCCGTCCGCTTGCTCTCCGCTGCGGCCTGTCGGGCACTCTCGGCGCTGCGGGCGACCTGGATGGCGATCTCGCTGATCGACGCGGAGAGCTGCTCCGAAGCGCCCGCGACCTCGCCGATGCTGCGCGCGGCCAGTTCGGCGGCGCCGCGCACCGCCGCCATCTCCTCCGTCGCGATCTGCATGCTGTGCGCCACATCCTGCCGGGCGACATGCATCTGGCTGGAGACGCCGTCCAGCACCGCCGCCTCCTCGGCGGTGTGTCGCTTCAGCCTCTCATGGTCCGTCTGCTCGGCCCCGAGCTGACGATTGGCTGCCGCCAGCGCCCCTTCCAGCTCCGCCAACCTGGCCTGACCCGCTCCGACACTATCGCGCAACGCGGCCTCCCGCCGCAGCACGGCGCCGAACCGGCCACTTACGCGGACGGTACCATCCTCGACGGCCAAGGCCGCGAAAGTCCAGGACAGCGTGACCGCCAGGAGCGCGGTGGCAACGACGAGGCCGGCTCCTGCTTCGAGCCAGACCTCCATCTCCGCCTCCGCCGCCCAGGCGATTCTGGCCGCGACCAGGCCGTAGAGCAGAACGGCCACACCGATGAGGAGCGGACCGGCAGGCGGGCGGCTGGATGGTGTGGTGCGGGGGGACATATGACGCTCAGCTGTCGTTTGAGCGCAGCATGGTGGACCCAGGTTAACACCTGCTGAATCCGAGTGCGATCAGCAAGCGGCGCACTCCCGGGGCTGGCCGACATGGCGGCCCAACCACGTGGGGCGCAGCAAATCGGGTGGCGGCTCCAAAGCGGCCACCCGGGCCGGACATCGTCGGTGTGCTCAGTTCACACGCTTTGCAGGCCGGTAACCGTCAGACGTTGGTGTCGTCGAACCCGCCGCCACCGCCACTGGCGTCGTCCCAGCTGCCACCGCCGGTGTCGCCGCCTTGCGTGCTATTGTCCCAGGCCGGGTCCACACCGCCGCCGCCCGCTTGGGCATTGTCCCAACCGCCGCCTTGGCCGGCATCGCCGTAATTGTTGACGATCGTGGTTTCCTGGCTCGGCATGCCGCCTCCGAAGCCGCCGCCCCCGAACATACCACCGCCCATGCCGCCGCCATGACCGGAGAACAGGTCCATCAAGGCGTTGCCGGCCACCACGCCGCCGGCCACGCCCGCGGCCGTAGTCAGGGCGGAGCCGAGGAAACCGGAGCCGGAGCGCTGGAACATGCCGGCTTGCATGCCCGAAGGCTGCGGCATGGGAGCCGGCTGGGCGTATTGCGGCGGAGCATATTGTTGCTGCTGAGGTGCGCCGCCCTGGTTCCAGACGCCGGGCGCCTGCTGCTGCGGCGCCGGGCCGCCGCCGCCGAACAGGCCGCCCAGGAAGCCGCGGTGCTGTCCACCCTGCTGAGCCTGTTGCGCCTGCTGCCGGGTCGCCTCCAGCTCGGCCTGCAGGCGCTGGATGCGGTTGGCCGCCTCGGTCAACGCGGCCTCCTGCACGACGGCCATCTGGGTGATGCGGTAGCGCGCCTCGGGATGAGTCTGGAACTGCTGGGCGATGTAGCGGTCCGCCTCCGGGTCGATCGGTGGCAGCGCGGGCTGGCTCTGCGGCATGCCGCCGAAGCTGGATGCAGCGCCGCCGACGCGGGCGACGAACTTGTCGATCAGGTCGCGTTCCTCGTTGGTCATTCGGATTCATCCTGGTGATTGGCGGTTCGCCGACTGGCGCATTAGAGGCGACATGGCGCGGTTCTTGAGCCGGTTCAAGTCGGCGTGGCGTAGGCTCGCAGGCGCGGCGCCTCGATGGCCGGGCAGCGGTCCATCACCACGGCCAAGCCGGCGGCACGGGCGCGGGAGGCGGCAGCCTCGTCGATCACGCCCAGCTGTAGCCAGACGGAGCGCGCCTGGAGGGCGATCGCCTCGTCCACCACCGCGCCGGCTTGGTCGAAGGCGCGAAAGACGTCCACCATATCGAGCGGCCCGGCCTCGGCCAACGACGCCACCACGGGTTGGCCATGTAGAGCCTGCCCGGCGAGCAGCGGGTTGACCGGGGTCACCCGCCATCCGTGAGAGAGCAGGAAGCGCATCACGCCGTTGGATGCCCGGTCCACCCGGTCCGACGCGCCAACCAACGCTATCCGGCGCGTGCCACACAGGATGCGCCTCACCTCCGCGTCTTCCAGCCCGTCGATCGGCATCGCCATTCCTTCCCAACGCGGCGGCTTGCCCTGCGTTGCCGGTTCCGTAAGGTGCGCCGCCATGACCCCGTCCGTACCTAGCTTCCAGGACCTGATCCTGCGCCTGCACCGCTTCTGGGCGGACCAGGGCTGCGTGATCCTGCAGCCGTATGACGTGGAGATGGGGGCGGGAACGTTCCACCCCGCCACGACGTTGCGCGCCGTAGGGTCGAAGCCGTGGAAGGCGGCCTACGTGCAGCCGAGCCGGCGGCCAAGCGACGGGCGCTACGGCGACAATCCGATGCGGATGCAGCACTTCTACCAATACCAGGTGATTATGAAGCCCGCACCGGAGAATGCGCAGGCGCTGATGCTCGCCTCCTACGCCGCGATCGGTATCGATCCGGCGCTGCACGACATCCGCTTCGTGGAAGACGATTGGGAGAGCCCGACACTCGGCGCCTGGGGGCTGGGCTGGGAAGTGTGGTGCGACGGGATGGAGGTGGGGCAGTTCACCTACTTCCAGCAGGTCGGCGGCATCCCGGTCGCGGTGCCCTCGTTCGAGATGACGTATGGGCTCGAGCGGCTGGCGATGTATGTGCAGGACGTGGAGAACGTCTACGACCTCGATTTCAACGGCGCCGGCGTCA
>CAXSEK010000191.1:0-6345 GCA_964235625.1 uncultured Acetobacteraceae bacterium | reverse complement strand
GCCCGCTCTACGCGTTCAAGGCGAGCCTGGACCACTTCACCAACCAGGGCGTCGCAGAGTTCGAGATCCTTGGCATCCTCTCGCTGATCTTCTGGTCACTGATCTTCATCGTCACCATCAAATACATCGTCCTCGTCATGAGCGCGGACAACAAGGGCGAGGGCGGCATCCTCGCCCTCATGGCGCTCGCCATGCGGGCCGCGACCGACGGGCGGGGCAAGGCGGCGCTGGCCCTGGTCGGCATCGTCGGCGCCTGCCTGTTCTTCGGCGACGGCGTGATCACCCCAGCCGTCTCGGTGCTGTCGGCGATCGAGGGCCTGGAGGTCTCGGCGCCGAACCTGCAGCCTTACGTCGTCCCGCTCTCCTGCGCCGTGATCGTGGGCCTGTTCGCGGTGCAATACCGCGGCACGGGGCGGGTCGGCCAGGTGTTCGGCCCGGTCATGGCCGTCTGGTTCGCGGTGATCGGCCTGCTGGGCTTGCTGGAGATCATCGCCGAGCCTTCCGTGCTCTACGCGCTCTCGCCGCACCACGTCGTGCTGTTCTGCATGCGCCATGGCTGGCTGGCGTTCGTCTCGCTCGGCTCCGTCGTACTGGCCGTCACAGGGGCGGAGGCGCTGTATGCCGACATGGGGCATTTCGGCGCGGCCCCGATCCGGTGGGCCTGGATGGGCTTCGTGCTGCCCTGCCTGGTGCTCAACTACTTCGGCCAGGGCGCGCTCATCCTGCGCACGCCGTCCGCCATCGCCAACCCGTTCTTCCTCATGGCGCCGGCCGACCTGCGGCTGCCCCTGGTTGTGCTCGCCACCGCCGCGACCGTGATTGCCAGCCAGGCTCTGATCTCCGGCGCCTACTCCATCGCCCGGCAGTGCATGCAGATGAACTTCCTGCCGCGCATGACGGTCACCCACACCAGCACCACCGCGGAAGGCCAGATCTACGTCCCGCAGATCAACACGGCCCTGTTCATCGGCGTGCTGCTTCTGGTCCTGGCCTTCCGCAGCAGCGACGCGTTGACATCCGCTTACGGAATCGCCGTCACCGGCACCTTCATCTGCACCTGCATCCTGGCGGTCTTCGCGTTCCGCCGCCAGTTCGGCTGGTCCCGCCCGCTGGCGATCGGCGTCTTCGGCGTCTTCTTCCTCATCGACAGCGTGTTCTTCGCGTCCAACCTGCTCAAGGTGCCGGAGGGCGGCTACGTGCCGCTGCTGCTCGGCCTGGGACTGATGGCGTTGATGACGTCGTGGAAGCAGGGGCGGGACCTGATGCTCGCCCGCTGGAAGCAGGACAGCCTGCCGCTCGCCGGCTTCCTCAAGCGCCTGCCGCAATCGCGCACCATCCGCGTTCCCGGCATGGCCGTGTTCCTGACCGGCACGCCCGACTACGTGCCCGCAGCCCTGCTGCACAACCTGAAGCACAACAAGGTGCTGCACGAGAAGGTCCTGTTCGTGACGGTAACCAACCTGGACGAGCCGGAGGTCGGCCCCGGGCGCCGCACCGAGGTGACTGAGCTGGCCCCCGGCATCCACCGCGTGCTGCTGCGCTATGGCTTCATGGAAAGCCCCAACATCCCGCGCGCGCTGGAGGACCTGCGCGGCCGTGGCGTGGATTACGACCCGATGCAGGTCAGCTACTTCCTCGGCCGTGAGGTCCTGGTCCGGGCCCTGGTGCCCAAGCTGCCTTTGTGGCGGCTCTGGCTGTTCCTGGTCATGGTCCGTAACGCTGTCCCTGCTACGGTGTTCTTCCGCATCCCAAGCGACCGTGTGGTGGAACTCGGCGTGCGCGTCGCGATCTGAACCCGGCAACGCCGCCCGGCTGTTCCGCGTTATCCCTCATATGATTGTACGATCGGGTCCCGGCAAATGGTGAAGGTGACGATGGTGCTGGCCCACGGGCCAAGCCACCCCGACGGGGATTTGGATGACCGGATGCACCTGCACGTCGCCCTTTCCCCCCACGGACACCTCGATACCGCCGCCTGGGAGATGGGCACGGTGCCTTGGCACTCCAGCCGCGAACGCGCCGGCCACCCGGTCCGCTCCGGTGAGCTGGTGAAGATCGCGGACGGTTGGGCGTTGCGCGGCCTCGGTAGCGAGGACGAACCGCTCTACAGCCTCTCCGCCCAGATCGTGCGGCCGGGCGAAATCGTGCGGGTCTCGCGGCTGGACGGCGACCAGATGCTGTATCGGATCGTGGCTGTCGAGCCGGATTGACTAATTCCGTCGTACCAGGGCTTGACCCCGGTGTACGGCGTGAATTGGCGTCCGCTTTTGAACGGGAACCTCTGCCAAGTGAGACGGAGCGCCGATCGCGCTGGTGGTGACCGCAGCCGGTGCTGGCGCCGCCCTCTTCGCCGTAGAAGGTGCGTTCTTCAAGCTTATGCAATAGTGCCGGGTGCGTGGCCGACCCTCTCACCCTGCGTCGTATGCCTTCCCACGAGAGGTAGGTCATGATCGTGTCATGTTATTGTACGATGGACTGCGCGCAGACCATCGTACAGCTCGGAGCCGTTACAGCCCGCCCCGGGCGAGGAACCAGTCCGCCGTCCGCAGGCCAAGCGCCATGATCGTCAACGCCGGGTTGGCGGGCAGGGCGCTCGGGAACACGCCATTGTCGCAGACGAATAGGTTGGGCACCTCGTGGCTGCGCCCCTGGGGATCGACCACCGAGTCCTGTAGGTCCGTGCCCATCCGGCAGGTGCCGATCGTGTGGGCGGACCGGGGGCACGTCCAAATATCGGAGGCGCCGGCCGCTTCCCACGCCGAACTCATGAACCGGGCAGCATGCTCGCTCATCGCCCGCTCGTTCGGCCCGTAGCTGAAATGCACCAGCGCCTTCGGCATACCGACATCGTCCACTTCCGTGGATAGCTCGAGGTAATTGCCCGGCGCGGGCAGGCAGTCGCCGTTAATTCCGATCCCGGCGACGTGATTATACCGGTCGATGTAGTCCACCAGGGTACGCCCCCAGAGCGGCCGGCCGCGGGTGACCTGGCTGGCCCAAGTGACCGGCAGCACGCCCAGGCTCTGCACGAGGTAGCCGCCCGCGAAATCCGCGTCGGCCGGCCGGATCATGTCCTCGGTGATCAGGGAGGACGGGTAGCCCTTGTTGCAGCGCATCTCGCGCTCGAACGTGCCCCATACCTGGGTCGCCACATGCGCCATGTAGTTGCGCCCGACTTGGCCGTTCGCGTTGCCCAACCCGTTATGCAGCAGCAGCCGCGGCGTCTCCACCGCGCCGGCGCACAGGAACAGCGCGCCACAACGCTGGCGCTGGTCGTGCCCGTCCGCGTCGCGGTAGACCACCGCGCACACCCGGCCCGCTGCATCCCGCTCGATACCGTGCACCAGGCAGTCCGGACGGACCTCGGCGCCGGCCGCGACCGCGAGGGGCAGGTAGGTCACGTCCATGCTGGTCTTGGAACCGTTGCGGCAGCCCTGGTGGCAGTGCCCGCAGTTGACGCAGGCCTGACGCACTGCTCCCCCGGCCTGTGCGAAATCCTGCGACACCGCGGCCACCGGTGCCGCTGCCGTCCGGATGCCGAGTGCGGCGCATCCCGCCTGCATGGCGCGGGCCGGGGCGTTGAGCGAGATCGCGGGCAGGGGATAGCGCCGCGTCGGATCCCAGGGGTAAGGGTCCGGCCCGGAGACGCCGATGAACGCCTCCACCTCCTCGATATACCGGGTCAGCTCCGCATGCGGGATCGGCCAATCCCGCGCGACGCCGTACTCGGCGTGCATCCGCATATCCCGCTGGTCGGGCCGCGGGCAGAACGCGCCCCAATGCAGCGTCGACCCGCCGACGCCGGTGCCGCTGTTGTTGGCGCCGAACGCCTCCGGGGTGTCACCGCCGCTCAGGCGCTCCCGCAACCAGTAGATGGGCGACGCCGCAGCCTCGTCGGCCGGGAAGTCGGCCGGCGTCCAGTTGCGCCCGGCCTCCAACGCCACCACGCGCAACCCAGCCTGCGCCAGCCGGGCGAGCAGCGGCGCACCCCCGGCCCCGGTGCCGACGACGACGGCATCGACCGTGTCCGCCGTGCCGTAATGCCGCATCGTTTCGAGGTTCAACGCGACCCCGCCATGGCCGGAACTGGCTCCCAAGCCTCCCGGTCGCCGGGTTCGAGCGCGTGGAAGCCCTGCAGGCGGTCGCCGTCACCGCCGTAGGCGAAGCCGTCATAGCCGATGCGCGCCATAGTCGCCGGGTACGCGACATACAGCTTGACGGCCTCCGCGCGCACATCCTCGAACCACCGCCGCATCTGCCTGCCGCTCAAGCCACCCTCGGTGGCCAGGTCGCCGGCGGCGGCGCGTGTCAGCAGGCTGTCCTGGGCGTGGTCCTCCAACGCCGCAAAACCCCGGCCAGACCCGGCCTGCGCTGCCGCGTCCAACGCCGCCAGCCCGGTCCGGTAGGCCTCCGCGTCCGGCGGCAGGTCCGCGAACCGCCAGCCATCACCGGTGCCCCCGGCCAGCGCCGCGTCCAGCCGGGCCGCGAGATCGATCGCCGGGCCCGGCCCCTGCGGCAGCACGCGGGCCAGCACGGCGCGCAGCAGGACCAAGTTGTCGGCGGACATCGCGCTTGGCTGATACGCCGTGTCGTCCGGCGCGGCCCGGTCCAGCAGCGCCGCCCGCGTCCGCGCGCTCACCCGGTCCGACTGGATCAGCGCCAGCGTGTCAGCATCGACGCCCAGCGCCAACAGGCCACAATGCCCGGCAATCAGGCGGGCGATTTCATCTGGCTGCTCGCCGGGTAACAGGTGCTTGGCGCCCGGCAGCGTCACCAGGCGCACATTGGCGTAGTGGGGGAGGGTGTGCCGGGCTTGACCGTCGGGCCCGAGATGGACGTCGTCCGCCCCGGCGATGACGAGTGCCGGGGTCTGCAACACGCCCACCCGCTCCGACCAGTCCTCCCGGCTCCCCGCGGTCAGCCAAGCGCGCCAGGCGGCCGTGTGGGCGCGGAGTACGTCCTGAACCGCGAGGGCGTGTGCGGCGGGGGACAATGCGGCGCTGACGTTCTGTGTGATGTAGCCGTTGGCCTCGGCCCCGCTTTTCCCCTCGTCTCCGGCAAACCAGCCGAGCATGTCCGCGCGCTGGGTCTCGTCCATCGGCTCCGGACCAGGCGGCGACCCGGCCATCAGCACGATACGCTCCAGGCCGGACAACCCAGTCACGCCATCCTCGGCCTGTCGCGTGACGACCGCCGCGACCTTCGCCCCCATGCTGTGGCCGACCAGCGCCCAGCGCCGTGGCGCCTGCGCCCGCACAACCTCGCGGACCGCCGCCGCCATCTCGGCAACCGGCTGCCCCTCGCTCTCCGCCGCGGCGCCGAACCCCAGCAGGTCGATGGCGACGCAGCGAGCCTTGCCACCCAAACGCTGCTCCACCGCCGCCCAGGACCGCGCACTCCCGCCAAGGAAGTGCAGGAAGAAGATCGTCAACGAGGGTGTCGGTTCGGGGTGCACGGTTATCCGGGTGACGGGGTCGATCGGACATGATAGCGGGAGATGACCTGTCCAGGGCAGCGGGACCTCTTGCTTCTCCTCTGCCTTCGTTACCGGATAGGCCGGGGTGAGGCCGTCCACGTACCTGCTCGAGCAAATGCGGGATCCCTGGCACCCTCACCCCGCCCTCAGCCGCCTTTCCCCGGGCTAAAGAAGCCCGTGGAACCTTTGGCAGCTTCGCCCTCGCCGCTAGCGGGCGAGGGATAAGGTCAGGCAGGCACCGGGGTTCTCGCGATCCTGTCCAGCACGCTCACCATCTCGTTCGGCAGCTGTAGATCCGCCGCCGCCATGTTCTCGCGTAGATGCCCGACGGAGGACGTCCCGGGGATCAGCAGAATATTGGGCGCGCGCTGCAGCAGCCAGGCGAGCGCCACCTGCATCGGGGTGGCCCCGAGCTGCCCGGCCACGTCGGACAGCGCGGTCGATTGCAGCGGCGAGAAGCCGCCGAGCGGGAAATACGGCACGTAGGCGGTTCCCGCGGCCGCGAGATCCTCGACGAGCGCGTCGTCCTCGCGATGGGCAAGGTTGTACTGGTTCTGCACGCAAACGATGTCCGCAACGGCGCGCGCGGCCACGACCTGCTGCGGCAGCGCGTTGCTCAGGCCGATCTGGCGGACCAGACCCTGGCGTTGCAACTCCGCCAAGGCCGTAAGCGGCGCCTCAACCGATCCCTCGGCCGGGCCGTGCCGGCTGAACATCAGGCGCAGGTTCACCACCTCCAACGCGTCCAGACCCAGGTTGCGTAGGTTGTCGTGCACTGCCTGCGTCAGCTCCGCCGTCGAGAAGGCTGGGTTCCATGACGCGTCCTCGCCGCGCCGGGCGCCGATCTTGGTCACGATCACCAAGTCCGC
>CAXSEK010000190.1:0-6348 GCA_964235625.1 uncultured Acetobacteraceae bacterium | reverse complement strand
CGCTTGTCGAGCCGGGTGCCTCGGGCCGCGGTGGCCAGCAGCCGGCGGGAGCCCTCGTTCGGCGGCGCCGTGGTGGTCTCGCGGGCGTTGAAGCGCGACCGGCCGGCCTGGCCGGCCTGCCGCAGCGCCCGGGCACGGGCGAGGATGTCGTCCGCCTTGGCCCAGGCCTTCTCCTCCGTGTCCGCCAGCACCGGCCGCAGCGACAGGCTGAAGCGCGGCACCCGGCCGTGTTCAGCCGCGGCCGCCCGGATCCGGGCAATCAGGGTGCGCACCTGGTCCAGCGTCTCCCCCCACAAGGCGTAAATGTCCGCGTGCTTGCCAGCGACGGGGACCGCCGCATCCGACGCGCCGCCGAAATAGACCGGGATGCCGGCGGGGCTGAACGGCTTCACGTCGGAGAAGCCGTGGTCAACCTGGTAGTATGTGCCGTGGTGGTCGAACGGCGCCGCCGCGGTCCATTCCTGGCGCATTACATCCAGGTATTCGCTGGTGCGGGCGTAGCGCTCGTCCTTGGTCAGGTGGTCGCCGTCCTGCGCCATCTCCGTGTCGTTGCCCCCGGTGATGATGTGCACGGCGGCGCGGCCCTGGGACAAGTGGTCCAGCGTCGCGAGTTGCCGGGCGGCAAGGGTCGGGGCGACGAAGCCGGGGCGGTGCGCGATCATCAGGCCCAGCCGCTGGGTGGACGACGCGATGTGCTGGGACACCATCATGCTCTCGCCGGATGTGGCACTGAAGGCCACCAGCACCCGGTCGAAGCCGGCGTATTTCTGCAGCTTGGCCGAGGCCGCGATGTAGCCGGGATCAATCGCCGGGCCGCTGCGGGCCATGGTCTCCGACGAGTTGAAGTGGCCGACGAAGCCGATGAACTCGATGCCCATGGTGTGCTCTCCCTCAGGCGCCCAGCGCCGCGTTGAACGAGACGTCGAACAATTTGGCCGCGTCCACGGGCATGCGGATCAGCCCGGCGGCGCGGTAGCGGTCGGCGATCTTCTGCTCGTCGACGATCACGCCGGTATCGACCGGCACCGGCACGGGGGAGTCGGTGTCGAACGTCAGCCGGGCCACCGCCTCGCTGACGCCGACATCGGCGGCCAGCACGCGGGCATACTCGGCCGGGTGCGCCTGTGCCCACCGCCGGGCGAGGGCTAGGCGGTGGCAGAACTCATTCAGTAACGGGCGGCGGTCCGCAATCGCGCTGTCGGTCGCGGTCACGTAGGAGAGGTTCTGCAGCAGGCCGTGGCTGCCATCCACAACGACGCGGACCTCGTTCGCCAGCTTGGCTTGTGCCAGGTAGACGCCCCAAGAGCACCATGCATCCACCGCTCCCGCCGCGAGCGCGCTCTTCGCCTCGGCCGGCAGCAGGTTGGCCATCTTGATGGTGCCGGCCGGCCAGCCCTGCTGCTCCGCGATGGCGAGCAGCAGGTGGTGCGCGATGGAGCCGCGATTGGCGGCCACCGTGCGGCCCTTCAGGTCTGCGGCGGTCTGGATCGGCGAGTCGGGGTGCACCATTATCGCGGTGCCGACGCCCGTGGTGCGGATCACCGAGACGATGCGCCCCGGCAGCCCGGCCGCCAGCGAGAAAGTGGTCGGAGCGTCGCCGGCGTACGACAGGTCGACGGCGCCGGCGTTCAACGCCTCCAGCACGGGGGCGGCGGCCGGGAACTGGCTCCATTCGACCTTGAACGGCAGGCCGTCCAGGACGCCGGCCGCCTTCATGACGGACATCAGCCCGCCCTTCTGGTCCCCGGCGCGCAGCATGGCGACGTCCGCGGCGCGGGCGCGTGGCAGGGCGGAGACCGCCAGCCCGGCGCCGAACAGGGCCCGGCGGGTGATGATGCTCATGCGGCGATCTCCTCGTGCACGCCCAGCCGGTCCAGCAGGCGGGTCCTCAACCGGGCGAACTCCGCACCAGCGCGCGGCCGGGGGCGCGGCATCGCGTTGCGTTCGTCCAGCACGATGCGCCCGTGGTCGAGCAGCAGCACGCGGTCGGCGAGTGCCACCGCCTCGTCCACGTCGTGGGTGACGAGGAGGGTGGTGGGCCGGTGCCGAGCCCAGAGGTCGAGCACCAGGCCGTGCATCTTGAGCCGGGTCAGCGCGTCCAGGGCGGCGAACGGCTCGTCCAGCAGCAGCAGGCCGGGGGAGCGCAGCAGGGCGCGGGCCAGCGAGGCGCGCTGGGCCTCGCCGCCGGACAGGGTGGCGGGCCAGGCATCGGCCCGGTGCGCCAACCCAACCTCGGACAGCGCCGCATCCGCCTGCGCACGGGTGGCCTGGGGCAGCCCCAGGGTGACGTTGCGCCACACCGTCTTCCACGGCAGCAGCAGCGGCTGCTGGAACGCGACCGCCACGGGGTGGGACACGGACACCACGGCATCCGGCGGCAGGGGGTCCAGGCCGGCCAGCGTGCGCAGCAGGGTGGTCTTGCCCGAGCCGCTGGCACCGAGCAGGGCCACGAACTCGCCCGGCTGGATGTCGAGGTCGAGCCGGTCCAGTACGGGCAGGTTGCCGCCGAACTGCCGGGTCAGGGTGCGGATGCGCACGCCGTCCATGTCAGCTCCTCACCAGGTCAACGCGCCAGGCCAGCAGGCGCCGCTCAAGCAAACGCACCAGCGCATCAGTGCCCAGGCCCAGCAGGGCGTAGGTGAGCAGGCCGACCAGGATCACGTCCGTGCGGAGGAAATCCCGCGCGTCGTTGATCAGGTAGCCGATGCCGGAGCTGGCATTCACCTGCTCCGCCACCACGAGGGACAGCCAGGCGGTCGCGAGACTGTAGCGCAGGCCCACCAGGGCGGACGGAAGCGCTCCCGGCAGCACGACGTGGCGGATCAGCCCGGCGCGCGACAGGCCGAACACGCGGCCCATCTCCGTCAGACGCTTCTCCACGCCGCGGATGCCGGCATAAAGGTTGAGGTAGATGGGAAACGTCGTGCCCAGCGCCACGAGCGCGATCTTCGGCATCTCGCCGATGCCGAACCACAGGATGAACAGCGGCACCAGCGCCAGGAACGGCAGGGTCCGCAGCATCTGCACCGGCGCGTCAACCAGGTCCTCGCCCAACCGGGACAGCCCGGCAGACACCGCAAGCACCGTGCCGGCGGCGACGCCGATCGCAAGCCCCGCCGCGGCGCGGCCGAGCGAGACGAGCAGGTTCCACGGCAGCTCGCCAGACACCGTCATGGTCCACGCGGTCGCCAGGATCTGGGCCGGGGAGGCCAGCGTGCGCGGCGACACGAGGCCGGTGCTGGACGCGACTTGCCAGACCAGGACGAGGATGATGGACGACAGGAAGCGCCGGGGTGCATGCCGGGACACCCAGGCTAGACCCCAATGCGGCACGGTTTTGGCCGGCAGCGTCTGGAGCGGGGCGATCGGCAGAAGGGTCGTGGACATGCACGCAATGTGGTCTCCCGTCACCAGCGGCCTCAAGGGAATGGTTCGGCAAAGAATGCGGGCACGGGAGCATGGCACCATGCTCCGGGCGACAAAGCGGATGATGCCATTCTCGGCACGCGGACAATCGGCGGTGGGCGAGCTTGGCTAGGGCAGGCTTTATGACGCAAGCTCGCGGTGGGCAAACGTGGAGGCCGATCGTGAAGCGTCGTGATTTCGTGGCCCTGGCAGCCAGCGCGTCGGCGGTCCTAGCCCGGCCCAGCATCGTAAGGGCGCAAGGAACCGCCGGGGCGCCGGGCGTGCTCCGGTTCGTCCCGCAATCCGACCTGACGCTGCTCGACCCCGTGTTCAACCCGGTGCTGGTGACCCGCAACCACGGCATGATGGTCTACGACCAGCTGTATGGCCTGGACAGCAGTTACACGGCGCAGCCGCAGCTGGTCGACGGCCACGTGATCGAGGATGACGGGCACACCTGGCGCATCACCCTGCGCGAAGGCACCACCTTCCACGACGGCACCCCGATCCTGGCCCGTGATGCCATCGCCAGCATCGACCGTTGGACCAAGGCAGACGTGCTGGGCCAGAATATCCGCGCCATCACGAACGAGATGACCCAGGTCTCCGACCGCGTGTTCCTGGTAAAGCTCAAGACGCCGTTCCCGTTGCTGGCGACCGCCCTGGCCAAGCCGTCCTCCTACTGCCCGGTCATGCAGGAGCGGTTCGCGAAGAACCCGCCCTCCTTCCAGGTGACGGAGATCGTGGGCAGCGGGCCGTTCCGCTGGATGGCGGGCGAACGCATGGCTGGGTCGCTCGCGGCGTACGAGCGGTTCGCCGGCTACAAGCCGCGCAACGAACCGGTGAGCTTCCTGGCCGGCGGCAAGGTCGCCCGGGTCGACCGGGTGGAGTGGCACACCATCCCGGATCCCGCCACCGCCGGCGCCGCCCTGCAGCGGGGCGAGGTGGATTGGTGGGAGCAGCCCACGGCCGACCTCCTGCCCATGCTGAAGCAATCCGGCAATGTGAAGGTCGAGGTGAAGGACAAGGCCGGGTTGATGGGCATGATCCGCCTCAACCACCTGCAGCCGCCGTTCGACAACCCGGCGATCCGCCGCGCCTTCCTGCCGGCCATCAACCAGACCGACTACATGACGGCGGTGATGGGCGACAACCGTTCGCTGTGGACCGACAAATGCGGCTTTTTCCTGCCGGGCTCCCCGCTGGCGACCGAAGCGGGGCTGGAGACGATGGCCGGGGCGCCGGACTACGATCGCGTCAAGCGCAACCTCCAGGCGGCGGGCTACAAGGGCGAGAAGGTGGTGCTCGCCGTGCCGACCGACCTCGCCTGGCTGAACACGATGAGCGAGATCGCCGGTGACATGTTCCGGCGCACCGGCGTCAACCTGGACTACCAGGCCTCCGACTGGGGCTCGGTCGCGACGCGGGTGATGACCAACAAGGAGGGACTGGACAAAGGCGGCTGGAGCGCGTGGTGCAACTACATCCCCGGCGTGATCGCGCTGAACCCGGCCACGGACTCCTACGTCCGCGGGCCGGGCAAGGCCGGCACCTCCGGCTGGCCTGACCTGCCGAAGATCGAGGCGCTGCGCGACCAGTTCCTCGCCGCCGACAGCTTCGCCGACCAGAAGCGCATCACGGAGCAGATTCAATTGCAGGCCTTCCAGGACATTCCTTACCTGCCGACCGGCGCCTGGACTCCGCCCACCGCCTTCCGGAACAACGTCAAGGGCATCGTCGAGGGCTTCCCGCTGTTCTACAACCTGCAGAAGGCCTGAGCGCATGCCGCTCTACGACGACCCCACCGGCCGGCCGGACAGCACCGTCAATATCGGCCAGCGCCTGGTGTATCCCACGTCCGGGGACCACCACTGGCAGGAGATGCGCCCCTACGAAGCCCCGCGCGGGGACCCGGCGTGGCACGAGATCCACGTCTACACCGACGCCATCTCCTACCTGCCCGGCGAAACCGTGCGGTTCCACGGCAGCACCAATGCGCAAGCCTGGACGATCGAGGTGACGCGCGACGGGCTGGCTCCCGCGCCCGTCTACCGGGAGGAGGGGTTGCCGGGCCAGACCACCCCCATGCCGATGGGAGCCTACGAAGCCGGGTGCGGCTGGCCCGTGCTGCATAGCTGGACACTGCCGGGCGACCTGCCGTCCGGCTTCTACCTGGTGGAATCGAGCGTGGCCCGGCCGCAGGGCGGCCGGTTCGTGCAGCACCATTTCTTCGTCGTCCGCCCGTCGGTGGCGGCACATCCGGGCCGGCTGCTGCACATCCTGCCGACCTGCACCTACACAGCCTACAACGACTGGGGCGGCGCCAACCATTACGGCGGCAGCCACGGGCCGGCGAACAGCGAGATGTCGCCGCTGCTGAGCCTGCAACGGCCGTGGACCCGTGGCCTGGTGAGGCTGCCGGACAACGCGCCGCGGATCTGCGCCACGGTTCCGGAACCGATGATGCCGCTGCGCTACGACTTCAAGGAATGGTCCTACGCCAACGGCTTCAGCTACTATTACGCCGCGACCGGCTGGGCGCAGTATGACCGGCACTTTGCCGTCTGGGCCGAACGCGAGGGCTACGCCGTCGACACCATCACCCAAACCGACCTGCATCTGCGCCCGGAGCTGTTGGACGGCTATGCCTGCGCCGTGATCGTCGGCCATGACGAGTATTGGACGCGCGAGATGCGCCTCGCCATCGAGGGCTACGTGGAACGCGGTGGCCACCTCGCCCGGTTCGGCGCGAACTTCACCTGGCAGATCCGGCTGGAGGAGGAGGGACAGCGGCAGGTCTGCTACAAGAGCAACGCGCACCGGACGGACCCGATCCGCGAGACTGGCGACCTGGCGCGGCTGACCAGCGCGTGGGAGGACCGGCACGTGCGCTGGCCCGGCGCCACCACCGTAGGGGTGAATGGGTTAGGTGGAACCTACGCG
>CAXSEK010000189.1:0-6365 GCA_964235625.1 uncultured Acetobacteraceae bacterium | reverse complement strand
GGTGAACCCGGCGGACGCGCCGATCCTCATCGTCAGCCTCACCTCCAGCACGCTCACCCGCGGCCAGATCTACGACGCCGCCAGCACCGTGTTGTCGCAGCAGCTCTCGCAGCTCTCGGGCGTGGGCCAGGTGATCATCAGCGGCGCCGCCCTGCCCGCCGTGCGGGTCGAGCTGCAACCGCAGGCGCTGTTCAAATATGGCATCGGGCTCGAGGACGTGCGCGCCGCCCTGGCCGCCGCCAACGCCAACAGCCCCAAGGGCATCCTGGACCTCGGCCCGCAGCGCCTCCAGGTCTACACCAATGACCAGGCCAGCCACGCCGCCGACTACCGCCCGCTGATCGTGGCCTACCGCAACAACGCCCCCGTCCACCTGGTCGACATCGCCGCCGTGGACGACAGCGTGCAGGACCTGCGCAACCTCGGCCTGGCCAACGGCAAGCCCGCCGTGCTGGTGATCATCTTCCGCGAACCCGGCGCCAACGTGATCCAGACGGTGGACGCAGTGAAGGCGGCGGTGCCCAAGCTCCAGGCCGCCCTGCCGCACGACATCGACATCACCTTCGCCTCCGACAGCACGATCAGCATTCGCGCCTCGCTCGCCGACACGGAGATGACGCTGGTGCTCTCCGTCCTGCTTGTGACGGCCGTGGTGTTCGTCTTCCTGCGCAACCTGCGCGCGACGCTGATCCCCCTGGTCGCGGTGCCGGTCTCCGTGATCGGCACGTTCGGCGCGATGTACATGCTGGGCTACAGCCTGGACAACCTCTCGCTCATGGCCCTCACCATCTCCACCGGCTTCGTGGTGGACGACGCGATCGTCGTACTCGAGAACATCTCCCGCCACATGGAAGACGGGATGCCCCGATTGCAGGCCGCCCTGCGCGGCGCGCAGGAGGTGGGGTTCACCATCGTCTCGATCACCCTGTCGCTGATTGCCGTGTTCCTGCCGATCCTGCTGATGGGCGGCATCGTCGGACGGCTGTTCCGCGAGTTCGCGGTGACGCTCTCGCTCGCCATCCTGGTGTCGATGTTGATCTCGCTCACCACCACGCCGATGCTTTGCGCCCTGTTCCTCAAGCCCACGCCGCCGAAACCCGACGTGCTGCGCCGCCGCAGCTTTGGCCAGCGCGCGCAGGACTTCTATGGCCGCACGCTGGGCTGGACACTGGACCACAACTACCTGGTGCTGACCGTGCTGGCCTGCACGGTGGTGATGAACGTGGTCCTGCTCGTCATCATCCCGAAGGGCTTCTTCCCGCAGCAGGACACCGGGCGGTTGATCGGCAGCCTGCAGGCGGACCAGAGCATCTCGTTCCAGTCCATGAGCCAGAAGCTCACCCAGATGATGGCCATCGTCCAGCGCGACCCGGCGGTTGCCAACGTCGTGGGCTCCACGGGTGCCGGCGGCGGCGGCGGCTCGTCGCAGACCAACACCGGCACCGTCTACGTGGCCCTCAAGCCCAAGGCCCAGCGTGACAACCTGGGCGTCGTCACCGGCCGCCTGCGCCGCGCACTGTCCCGCGTGCCGGGTGGCCGGCTGATCCTGGTCCCGGCGCAGGACATCCGCGTCGGCGGCCGGCAGACCAACGCCGCCTACCAATACACCCTGCAGGCCGACAACACCGCCGCGGTGTTCGAGTGGGCGCCCAAGCTGCTCGACGTGCTGCAGCGGGACCCGGCGTTGACCGACGTGAACTCCGACCAGCAGCAGGCCGGGCTGGAAACGCTGGTCACCATCGACCGTGCCACCGCATCGCGCCTCGGCATCACCACCCAGCAGATCGACGCCACGCTGTACGACGCGTTCGGCCAGCGCTCCGTCTCGACCATCTACAACGCGCTCAACCAGTACCACGTGGTGATGGAGGTGGCGCCCGAGTACTGGCAGGACCCGGCGATCCTGGGCCAGATCTGGATCAGCACCGCCGCCGGCACGCCGACCGGCACCGCCACCACCAACGCCCCGTCCGGCACCGTCACCGGCACCACCGCCGTGGCGGCCAGCGCCAACGGCATCAACAACTCGCAGCGCAACGCGGCGCAGAACGCGCTGGCCGTCAGCGGTACCAGCAGCGCCTCCGCCGGCGCCGCCGTCAGTACGGGGACGGAGACGATGGTCCCGCTCTCCGCTGTGGCCCACTTCGCGCAGGGGCATACGGCCCTCTCGGTCAACCACCAGAGCCAGTTCGTCGCCGCCACGATCTCGTTCAACCTCGCACCGGGCCGCTCGCTGTCGGACGCGCAGGCGGCGATCGCCAAGGCGGTGGACAGCTTGCACATGCCGGCGGACATCGTGGGCGGCTTCGCGGGCACGGCCCAGGTCTTCCAGCAATCCCTGAGCAACGAGGGCGTGCTGGTCGCCGGTGCGCTGCTCGCCGTCTACATCGTGCTCGGAGTCCTGTATGAGAGCTTCGTGCACCCCATCACGATCCTCTCCACCCTGCCCTCGGCAGGGATCGGGGCGGTGCTGGCGCTGATGCTGTTCGACACCGAATTCTCCCTCATCGCCGTGATCGGTGTGATTCTGCTGATCGGCATCGTCAAGAAGAATGCCATCCTGATGATCGACTTCGCGCTGCACGCCGAACGGGTGGACGGCGCCACCAGCCGGGAGGCGATCTTCCAGGCCTGCCTGATGCGGCTGCGCCCGATCACCATGACCACGGCCGCCGCCCTGCTCGGCGCGCTGCCTTTGGCCCTGGCCTATGGCGACGGCGCCGAGCTGCGCCGCCCGCTCGGCATCGCGATCGTGGGCGGCCTGATCGTCAGCCAGGTGCTGACGCTGTACACGACGCCCGCCGTCTACCTGATGCTGGACCGGCTGCGGCTGCGCGGCCACGAACCGTTGCCGAGCCCCGCGGAGTGAGGCTCCTCCCAGCGGGCGTCATCGCCCTCGCCTTGGCCGGCTGCACCGTGGGACCCAACTACAAGCGCCCGCCGGCCATCGGCGTCACCGCCGCGTTCAAGGAGGCGCCGCCGGGCTGGACGTTGGCCCAGCCGCAGGATGCCGCGGCGAAGGGTGAGTGGTGGAGCATCTACCACGACGACCTGCTGAGCGCGCTGGAGCGGAAGGTCGCCGTCTCCAACCAGAACGTGAAGCAGTTTGAGGCACAGCTGCGGGAGGCGCAGGCGACGGTGGACGTGGCGCGCTCCGCCCTGTTCCCCACGCTGAACGGCACCACCAGCGTCACCCGCTCGCTGCGCAGCTTCAGCGGCACCGGTAGCGGCACGACGGGGACGGGGGGCACGACGGGCACGGCCCTGGGCGGCACCACGTCCAGCACGCTGACCAGCACGGGCCAGACCACCGGCACGACCGGGACGGGATCGACTGGCAGCACGAGCACGGCCTCGGGCTCCAGCTCGCCGACCTCGCTGTTCACCCTGGAAGGCGCGCTCGATTGGGACCTGGACGTGTGGGGCCGCATCCGCCGCCAGGTGGAGAGCGACGTGGCCGCGGCGCAGGTCAGTGCCGCCGACCTGGTGAACGCGACGCTGTCCGCCCAGGCCACGCTCGCCACAGACTATTTCGAGCTGCGCTACCAGGACGCGTTGCAGACGCTGCTCGAGAATACCGTCAAGGCTTACGCCAACACGCTGCGCATCACCCGCAACCAGTATAATGCCGGCATAACCGACAGCTCCGCCGTGGCCGAGGCGCAGGCGCAATACGACACGGCGCAGGCCTCGTTGATTAATGTCGGCGTGCTGCGCGACCAGTACGAGCACGCCATTGCCGTGCTGACGGGGTCGGCACCCGCCGAGCTCAGCCTTGCCATGGGCACGCTGACCAGCGACGTCCCGGTGGCACCCGGCGTCATTCCCTCGCTGCTGCTGCAACGCCGTCCGGACGTGTCGGCCGCCGAGCGCGCGATGGCGGAGCAGAACGCGCTGATCGGTGTGCAGGTGGCGGCATTCTACCCGGACATCTCGCTCTCGACGCTGGCCGGCTACTCGGGCAACGTGCTCGGCACCCTGATCAAGGCCGGCAACGAGTTCTGGTCGCTCGGCGCCTCCGCCACGCAGACCATTTTCGAAGGCGGCCTGCGCAACAGCGAGGTCGCCGCCGCCCGCGCCGCCTTCGATGCGAGCGTCGCCAGCTACCGCCAGACCGTGCTGACCGCTTTCCAGCAGGTGGAGGATGAACTGGCCGCCTTGCGTATCCTGGAACGCCAGGAATCCGCAGCCCAGACCGCCGTCGCCTCCTCCCAACGCGCGGTGAACGTCGTGCTCAACACCTACCTCGCCGGCACCGCCGCCTATACCGCCGTCGTCACGCAGCAGACCGTGCTGCTGACCAACCAGGTGACGGCGCTACAGGTCCAGGAACAACGCCTGATCGCCAGCGTCGCCCTGGTTCAAGCCCTCGGCGGCGGCTGGAGCACCCTAGACCTCCCCTCCCGCGGCTCCTTCCAAAAAGGCCTGCCCTTCCTGAAATACTGACCAGACCCGTAGGGTGGGATGCGCTTTGGCATCCCACCAACACGCACACGAGCTGGGAGACCAAAGCCCATCCCACCCCTACGGAATGTCAAGATTGGATCATCGCGGTGCCGTCTCAAGGCAGGTAACGACGAGGAACACCGATCGGCTGACCACGTCCTGTGCCCTTGGCACCGATGTTGCCTGTCCTGACGAACACGGCAACCAACACACGGAGCCATCCCATGAAACGCCGCACCCTCCTGGCTGCCGGCGCCGCCGCCGGCCTGGCCGGCGCGCTGCCCCGGCCCGCCCTGGCGCAAGGCTCCAACCGCACCCTGCGCTTCATCCCCGAGGGCAACCTCGCCAACCCCGATCCGATCTGGACCACCACCACCGTCGCCCGCAACCACGGCTACATGATCTACGACACGTTGTTCGGCGTGGACGCGAACCTCGATCCGCAGCCGCAGATGTGCAGCGGTTACGACCTGTCGGACGACAAGCGCACCTGGACGTTTCACTTGCGTGATGGCCTCAAATTCCACGACGGCGAGCCCGTGCGCGGCACCGACTGCATCGCCAGCATCGCCAGCATCGCCCGCTGGGCCAAGCGGGACGGCTTCGGCCAGCGCGTCGCGGCCCAGCTCGACAGCATGGCGGCCCCGGATGACCGCAGCTTCACCATCAAGCTCAAGGCGCCGTTCCCGCTGCTGCTGACCGCCCTCGGCAAGGCGGCGGCCAACGTGTGCTTCATCATGCCGGAGCGCGTGGCCAAGACGGACGCATTCACCCAGATCACCGATTTCACCGGCTCCGGCCCGCTCCGTTTCCTACGCGACGAATGGACGCCCGGTTCGCTCGCCGCCTATGCCCGCTTCGAAGGCTACGTGCCGCGGCAGGAGCCTCCGTCCTTCACCGCCGGCGGCAAGATGGTCAATTTCGATCGTATCGAGTGGAACATCATCCAGGATTCGGCAACTTCGGCCGCCGCCATGCAGACCGGTGAGGAAGATTGGTGGCAGCAGCCGATCGTGGACCTGCTGCCGCAGCTGCGCCGCGCCAAGGGCCTCCGGATCGCGCCGATGACGCGCTTCGGCAGCGTCGAAATCCTGCGCTTCAACGAGCTGTTCCCGCCGTTCGACAACGTCAAGATGCGGCAGGCCATGCTGCACGTGATCAGCCAGAAGGACTACATGCAGGCCGCGTACGGCGACGATGCCAGCCTGTACAAGACGGACGTGGGCGTATTCACGCCGGGCTCCCCCGCCGGGACCGACATCGGCATGGCCGCGCTGAACGGCCCGCGCGACTTCGACTTGGCCAAGAAGCTGGTGGCCGAGGCCGGCTACGCGGGCGAGAAGGTCGTGATCCTGGCCCCGACCGACTACCCCTTCCTCGAGGCGTTTTGCGAGGTCACGCGCGACCTGCTCGGCAAGCTCGGCGTCGCCGTGGACTACGTGGCGACCGATTGGGGCACCGTGGTGCAACGCCGGGCCAGCAAGTCACCGCCGGACCAGGGCGGCTGGAACCTGTTCAGCACGGGGTGGGAAGGTCTGAACGTCGATGACCCAGCAGGCCACTACCCCATCATCGGCAGCGGCCAGAACGCCTGGTTCGGCTGGCCCACCAGCCCCCGGATCGAGCAGCTGCGCACCGACTGGTTCGACGCCCCGGACGCGGCCGCCCAGAAGAAGGCGACGGACGCGATCCAGACGGCGGTGTGGGACGAGGTCCCCTACGTCCCGCTCGGCCAGTTCTTCCAGCCGGCAGTGCTGCAGAACACCATCACAGGCGTGCTCGACAGCCCGTTCCCCATCTTCTGGAACGCGAAGAAGGGCTAGGGCCCGCGAAGGATACCCTCCCTCTCTGCGCGGAGAGGGAGGTGCCGTCTTCTCAGTAGCGGTAGAGGTCGTGCTTGAACGGCCCCGACACCGGCG
>CAXSEK010000188.1:0-6379 GCA_964235625.1 uncultured Acetobacteraceae bacterium | reverse complement strand
GCAAGGTGCTCAAGATCGCCAAGGAGCCGATCAGCCTGGAGACGCCGATCGGCGACGAGGAGGACAGCCACCTTGGTGACTTCATCGAGGACAAAGCGGCTGTCATCCCGCTGGACGCCGCGATCCAGGCCAACCTTCGCGAGGCGACTACGCGCGTGCTGTCCAGCCTGACGCCGCGCGAGGAGCGCGTGCTGCGGATGCGTTTCGGCATTGGTATGAACACGGACCACACGCTCGAAGAGGTCGGCCAGCAGTTCAACGTCACGCGCGAACGCATCCGCCAGATCGAGGCCAAGGCGCTGCGCAAGCTGAAACACCCGAGCCGCAGCCGCAAGCTGCGCTCTTTCCTCGACGATTAGCGGAGTGCTTCGGCCTTGGCGTCTTCTCCCTCTCCCTCTGGGAGAGGGCCGGGGTGAGGGAGCTTGGGATCCCACGGCAGCTGGAGTGCAGCATTGCTGCGCCGCCAGGCTCTAGGCGTGCAGCCCTCCACCCGCGCCGCGGTGACGGTGACGTTCCTGCGCATGGAGCGTCCGCCCGCCACCCCCGTGCCGCCGCTCCCCGCCGACACCAGCCTCGTCCGCCTCGCCCGGCCAAGCGTGCCGTTCTACCGCTACCTCTACGACACCGTCGGCGCGCCCCACCTCTGGTGGCTGCGCCGCGCCCTCCCGGACTCCGCATTGACCGGCATCCTGCACGACCCGGCGGTCAGCGTGCACGTCCTGTATCGCGGCGGCGAGCCGGCCGGGTTCTTCGAACTGGACGGCCGGGCCAAGCCGGACGTCAATCTCAGCTATTTCGGCCTCATGCCCCAGTCCATCGGCAGCGGCCTGGGCCAGGCCTTCCTCCGCGCCGCGGTGGACCAGGCCTTCACCACTCGCGGCCGTGGCCTGACGGTCAACACCTGCACCGCCGATCACCCGCGTGCGCTGCCCACTTATCTACGGACGGGGTTCAAGCCGGTCCGCTCAGTCCGCGAGGTGTGGGACGTACCAACGCGGTTGGGGATGACGGTGCCGGACCATTTGCGGGCGTGAGTAACTCTCGCTTCTACGAAGCGTGACGTTCGTTATGCACCGAACATGCCGCTCTCGACTTATTGGAACGTGTCTTCCCGCGAGTCATAACGTCACCGTACGATGCACCGGTGTGGCGGCAGACCATAGGGCGAAATGACCCGCTCACGTGTTAAGGAAACAGGGGATTGTTTTGCCGAGAGAGGAAGAGGCCGACGATATTCAAACCACCCACTACCAAGGCATGGTGATGATTCATGTGTTCCTCTGGGATGTGGTCAAACGGCAAATATCGCGTGCAGAAGCACACCCAAGAGGAACTACTTACGAACGGCGCGTTGCTTTGACGTTTGCGGGCATGTTCTCAGAAGCCTACGTAAATTTCCTAGGCGGGTATCTTGACCCTGCTGCGTGGGCCGAGGAGCGCAAGAGCTTCCCAGGCGGGATCCGGCAAAAGACAAGCCGAACAGCAGAACTTCTTGGACTTCCCACACCCGATGAGAGGGTTCGGCCTTATAAATCGGTCAATGATATTCGTCTCTTTCGCGACTCAATCGCTCATGCAAAACCCATCATCAGGGAAGGCACACATACCGGGACGATGGCTGAATATCTTAGCCTGATGAACTTCGACTTTGATGGCATCACGTCGCCCGATAGGACGGTTGAGCTGCTTTTAGATGTACAGAAGTACTTCAACGGATTCTATGCAGCTTTTTCTGAGCGTCGTCGGAGGGGCGAATTTCCAGAAGCCATTTATGCAGACCCGTTCCTCGGGCCTTCGGGCTTCAACACCCACAGAACGACCTAAAATGATGCGCAACGTGCCCCCCATTATCGCCCCACCGCATACCCCTGCATCCCCCGTGGGTTCGCCCCCGCATGCATCACGCCGTCCGCCAGGTCGGCCGCCGAGAGCCGCCCCTCGGACCAATCCTCCCCCATCGTCACGTCATGCCCGCGCCGGGCCAGCTCATCGCGCACCGTCAGGCTGAACCGCCCCTCCAGCACCAGCTTCCCCGGCCGCGCGACGCGGGGCCAGAAGCTGCTGGGCCAATGCTCGGTGTGGAAGGACGGCATGTCGATCGCTGCCTGGATGCCGAGCCCATGATGCACCCGGCGCAGGAAGAAGATCGCCGACCACTGGTCCTGCTGCTCCCCGCCCGGGGTGCCGAACGCCATCCACGCTTTCCCGTCCCGCAGCGCCATCGAGGGTGACAGCGTCGTGCGCGGGCGCTTGCCGGGCAGCAGGCTGTTCGGCAGGTCCGGCCGCAGCCAGAACATTTGCCCCCGCGTGCCAAGGCAGAACCCCAGGCCCGGCACGGCCGGCGAGGATTGCAGCCAGCCGCCCGAGGGTGTGGCGCTCACCATGTTGCCCCACCGGTCGATCACGTCGATATGCACCGTGTCCGCGCCGATCACGCCCATCCGCGCCACCGTCGGCTCCCCGGCGCCGGGTGCCCGGGTCAAGTGGTCGGCACGGGACGCCGCGTCATGGTCCACCCAGGGCGAGTGATTGCCGATAGCACCCGGCCGCAGCCTGAATGACGCCTCGTCCGACACCAGCTTGCGCCGCGCGTCGTTGTAGGCGGGGGACAGCAACGCCGCCATCGGGATGTCGGAGAACGCCGGGTCCCCGTAGAACGCCTCGCGGTCGGCATAGGCGAGCTTCATACACTCCACCACGGTGTGCACGAACTCGGCGCCGACCGGGTCCATCGCCGCGATACCAAACCCGGCGAGCAAGGCCAGCTGCTGCAGCATCACCGGCCCCTGGCTCCACGGCCCGCATTTCAGCACCGTGTGCCCGGCGTAATCGAAGCGCAGCGGGTCCTCCACCGTCGGCTGCCAGGCCGCCATGTCCTGCGCCGTCAGCAGGCCGCGGTTGCGCCGGCCCGAGACGTCCATCGCCTCGAACCCGGCGCAGAACGCGCCGATCGCCTCCGCCACGAAGCCCTGGTACCAGGCCCGGCGCGCCGCCTCGATCCGGTCCTCGCGCGAGGCACCCACGGCCTCCCGCAGCACGCGCTGCCAGGTGGCGGCCAGGGTGGGATTGGCGAACAGCTTGTCCACCCGGGGCACCTCGCCGCCGGGCAGCCAGATGGCGGCGCTGCTGTGCCACTCCGCCTCGAACAGCGGCCGCACGCCCTCGATCGTGGCGGGAACCCGCGGCACCAGCGGCACGCCGTGCTCGGCATACCCCATGGCGAAGGCCAGCACGTCCGCCAGCTCCCACGTGCCCCAGTCCCGCAGCAGCAGGCACCAGGCACCGAACGCGCCCGGCACCACCGCCGGCAGCAATCCCGTCGCGGGGATCAGGTCCAGCCCAAGCGCCACGAACGCCGCCAGTGTGGCGGCGGCCGGGGAGGGGCCCTGGCCGCAGATCACCCGCTGCCGGCCGGTCTTCGCGTCGTGGATGATGATGGGCGCGTCGCCACCCGGGCCGTTCAGGTGGGGCTCGGCCACCTGCAGCGTGAACGCCGCCGCCACGGCCGCATCGAACGCGTTGCCGCCCCGCTCCAGCACCGCCTGCCCGACCCCGCTGGCCAGCCAGTGCGTGGTCGCAACCACGCCGAACGTGCCGGTGATCTCGGGCCGGGTGGTGAACATGGGCGGCGTGCTCCGTGACGACGCGAACAGACTACGCCGAAGACCGCCATCACGGCGACCCCGCCTCGCCCACTTCGATCCTCTCCCTCTCCCTCTTCTGGGAGAGGGCGGGGTGAGGGAGCTTGGGATCCCGTGACAGCTGACCATGCGCGCGCCCGGCCCTCACCCGTAAAGGAGGGAGAAGGCAAATAGCACCCAAGCTACCGCACGTTGGCCACCCGCAGCGCGTTCGTGGTGCCGGCCTGGCCGAACGGCACGCCGGCGGCCACCACCACGCTGTCCCCGGCGGCAGCGAACCCCTCGGTCCGCGCGATGCGGGCGGCGCGGTTGACCGTGTCCGTCATCGTGCTCGTCTCCGGCGTCACCACGGCGTGCACGCCCCACACCACCGCCATCCGGCGAGCCGTCACCTGCTCCGTCGTCAGGCCGAGCACGGGGCAGTCCGGCCGGGTGCGTGCAATCCGCAGCGCCGTCGAGCCGGAAACGGTGTAGGCCGCGATCGCCCGGGCGCCGATCGTCTTGCTGATCTGCCGGGCCGCGTCCGCGATGGCATCGGCCACCGTCTGTTCCGGCGGCGGTCGGCTCGTTTCGCAGAGTTCGCGCCAGGTGGGGTCCTGCTCCACCCGGTCGATGATGCGGTCCATCATGTTCACCGCCTCGTAAGGGTACTGCCCGGCGGCGGTCTCGGCCGACAGCATGACGGCGTCCGCCCCGTCATACACCGCGGTCGCCACATCGCTGGCCTCGGCGCGGGTCGGGGCGGGGGCGCTGATCATGCTCTCCAGCATCTGCGTCGCCACCACCACGGGGATGCCGTGCCGCCGCGCCTCGCGCAGGATCCGCTTCTGCGCCATCGGCACCTCCTCCGGCGGCAGCTCCACACCGAGGTCGCCGCGGGCGACCATCACGCAATCCGACAGCGCGAGGATGCCGTCCAGATTGTCCAGCGCCTGCGGCTTCTCCAGCTTGGTCATGATCCAGGCGCGGCCGTCGGCGATGGTGCGCGCCTCGGCCACGTCCTCCGGCCGCTGCACGAACGACAGGCCGATGTAGTCCACGCCGTGGTCGAGCGCGAACCGCAGGTCCTCGTGGTCCTTCTTGGTCAAAGCGGGGATCGGCAGCACCACGTCCGGCACGTTGACGCCCTTGCGGTCACTGAGCGGCCCGCCGGTGACGACCTCGCATTCCAGGTGGTCGTCGCGCTTGCGCGACACGCGCAGGCGCAGCTTGCCGTCGTCCAGCAGCAGGGTCGTGCCAATGCCGGCAGCCTCCATGATCTCGGGATGCGGCAGCTGCACCCGGCGTGTGTCGCCGGGCACGGGAGACAGGTCGAGCCGGAAGCTCTGCCCGGTCTGCAAGGCGACGCGCCCGGCCTGGAAGCGGCCTACCCGCAGCTTCGGCCCCTGCACGTCGGCCAGGATGCCGATCGGGCGGCCCACCTCCTCCTCCAGCGCGCGGATCATGGTGATCCGGGCGGCGTGGTCGTCGTGGCTACCATGGCTGAAGTTCAGCCGAAATACGTCCGCCCCGCCGCGGAACAGGCGGCCCAGCATCTCGGCCGTGCTGCTGGCCGGGCCGAGGGTGGCCACGATCTTGGTGCGCCGGCGCCGGCGCAGCTTGCTTTGGGAGGCCATGGCGAAACTCCGTCGTTCAAACGACAAGGATGGCGCGGAAATCGTTCACGTTGGTGAGCGTCGGGCCGGTGCGCAGCAAATCCCCCACGGCGTCGAACAGCGTGTAGCTGTCGTGCGCGCGAAGGCAGGCGGTGGCGTCGATCCCGACAGCGGCGGCCCGCGCCAGCGTGGAGGGCGTCAGGAGCGCACCTGCCGCGTCCTCCGTGCCGTCGATGCCGTCGGTGTCGCCGGCCACGGCCCAGATGCGCGCGGCACCCTGCAAGGCCACCGCCAGGCCGAGCAGCGTCTCGGTGTTGCGCCCGCCGCGCCCCGCCGGGCCGCGGCCGATGGTGACCGTGGTCTCGCCGCCCGACAGCAGCACACAGGGAGCCGGCAGCGGGTGCCCATGGGTCCGCACGCTGCGGGCGATGCCGGCGAGCACGGTGCCGAGTTCGCGGCTCTCCCCCTCCAGCGCGTCCCCCAGGATGAGCGGCGTCACCCCGGCCCGGGCGGCGCAGGCGGCCGCGGCGGCCAGCGCCATGGCGGGGGTCGCGATCATGCGGATGTCCGCCGGGCCGGCTGGCGGCGGCAGGTTGTCCTCCCCGGCCAGCAGCGCCGCGGCGGCCGGGGGCAGGCGGACGCCGTAATCCAGCACCATGGCTCGCACCACCGCCCGCGGCGGCGTGCCCGGCACGGTCAGCCCGCTGGCGATGGTGCCGGGATCGTCGCCAGGCACGTCGCTGATCACCAGCGTGACGATACGGGCCGGGGCCGCCGCCGCCGCCAGCCGCCCGCCCTTGATGGCGGAGAGGTGCTTGCGGACCGCGTTCATCACCCCGATCGGTGCCCCGCAGGCCAGCAGCGAGGCGTTCACCGCCTGCTTGTCCGCCAGCGTCAGCCCCGGCCCGGGCAGCGATGCCAGCGCCGAGCCGCCGCCCGAGATCAGCGCGAGCACCAAGTCATCCGGGCCGAGTCCCGCCACCTCGGCCAGCAGGGCGCGGGCGCCGGCCTCGCTGTTGGCGTCGGGCACGGGATGGCTGGCCTCGATCACCCGGATCTGGCGCGTGGGCACGGCTTGGCCGTAGCGGGTGACGACGGTGCCGCGCAGGACAACGTCCGGCCACGCGGCCTCGAGTGCCGCGG
>CAXSEK010000187.1:0-6380 GCA_964235625.1 uncultured Acetobacteraceae bacterium | reverse complement strand
GGTGCGTCGTCGGCCCGGACCTCGCCCAGTGGCGCTCCGCACGCGGCGCATTGCGGCACCACGCGGAGGTAGCCGGCGAAGCAGCGGGTCAGCCCGCAGGCCGGGCATTTGCCGCGCGCGCCCCGCAGCAAGGCGATCGGCAACGACGGAACCGGCCACGGCGTGGTTTGCGGCGTTCGGTCGGGCTGCCACCGGATCGGGGCGTTGGTGTCTGGCATCGCTGAACCTCAGGAGGCGGACGGGGGAGACATCCTACCCTAACGGATGCTGCAATGCGACATGCCTGCACAAGGTGTTGCACCAGTGGTATCGCGGGCGGTTCCGGCGATGCCGTCTATCCCGGCTTCCTGCCGCGCTTGCCGCGTGGCACGCCTCCTCCTAGGACACGACGCTACCGTTTTGCTGCCAGTCAAGACAGGAGTGTTTGCACAGACCAGTCACGCCCTTCGCTGCATTCGTCTGAAGCAGGACGACAATGCTCGGACGGCGCGCCGGTGGCGAGCAAGCGGCCAAGTACCGGCCGGGCATCTTTTGTCGCCCTGCTTCCTTAACAACCCTCTCCCTGCGGGAGAGGGTCCGGTGAGGGGTCCACGCGCGCGATCCTGGTCGCATGGCCAACCACCCCGGAAATGCATCAATCCTGGAGACCTAGCGATGTCCGACCTACCGAACACCAAGCCCAAGAAATCCGTCGCGCTGTCCGGCATCACCGCCGGCAACACGGCCCTGTGCACTGTGGGGCGCACAGGCAACGACCTGCACTACCGCGGCTACGACATCCTCGAGATCGCCGAGACCTGCGAGTTCGAGGAGATCGCCCACCTCCTCGTCCACGGCACGCTGCCGACCGAAGCGCAGCTCCGTGCCTACAAGGCCAAGCTGCACGCCATGCGCGGCATCCCGTATTCCGTGCGCCAGGTGCTGGAGGCGCTGCCCGCCAACACCCACCCGATGGACGTGATGCGCACCGCCGTCTCCGCCCTAGGCTGCGCGCTGCCGGAGCGGGACGACCACAACCAGCCCGGTGCGAAGGATATCGCTGACCGCCTGATGGCCAGCCTGGGCTCGATGCTGCTGTATTGGTTCCACTTCGCCGTGAATGGCAAGCGCATCAAGATCGAGACCGACGACGACAGCATCGGTGGCCATTTCCTGCATCTGCTGCACGGCGCACCGCCGCCGGTGGAGTGGGTGCGCGCCATGCACACCTCGCTGAACCTCTATGCGGAGCACGAGTTCAACGCCTCCACCTTCGCCGCGCGCGTGGTCGCGGGCACGGGGTCGGACATGTATTCGGCCATCGTGGGCGGCATCGGCGCCCTGCGCGGGCCCAAGCATGGCGGTGCCAACGAGGTGGCGCTGGAAATTCAGCAGCGTTACGCGACGCCCGACGAGGCGGAGGCCGACATCCGCAAGCGGGTCGCCGCCAAGGAGGTGGTGATCGGCTTCGGGCATCCCGTCTACACCGTCGCCGACCCGCGCAACGTCGTGATCAAGGGCGTGGCCCGGCGGCTGTCCGAACAAGCCGGCACGATGGCCATGTACGACATCGCCGAGCGGCTGGAGGGCGTGATGGCGGACACCAAGAAGATGTTCGCCAACCTCGATTGGTTCAGCGCCGTATCGTATCACACGATGCGGGTGCCGACGGCGATGTTCACGCCGCTGTTCGTCATTGCCCGCACGTCCGGCTGGGCGGCGCACGTGATCGAACAGCGCATCGACAACAAGATCATTCGCCCCGCCGCCAACTACACCGGCCCGGAGGATCGTACGTTCGTGCCACTGGCGGAGCGGGCCGCCTGAATCCCGCTTATTGTTGTACTAGGCAAGTAAAGGCGACGTTTTTGTTTGACACGCCGGCGGCCATCGCGAGATAGCGGAACAGCATGCGTTGCGGGCGATTCGAAAGGATCGCTCGCGGACGCAGGATGGCAGGGAGAACGTCACTGCGCGGCGCCAGTCCCGATCGCACCGAACCGTGGCAAGCGAGCGCCACGGCAGCCTCCTGCTCCCGCGCATGAAGCCCGATACGCATTCCGTGGCGTATCCGGTGACGCGCCGCAGTTCGGAGGAACTGGCTGCATCAGCGGCCGTTCGCTTTCCACTTCACTAAAAACGGCCCCGAAGGAACCTGAGACAATGAGCGACGACGAGACCCCCATCACCCCGCGCGCGCAAGCCATGGCTGTGCGCGCCGCCACCAAGAGCGCCCCGAAGGTAGCCCCGAAGCCGGCCCCCGCGAAGAAGGCGGCACCCAAGGCCGCTCCGAAGGTTGCGGCCAAGAAGGCGGAGGCCGCGCCGGCGAAGGCTGCTCCAAAGACGGCGAAGGTCCCGGCCAAGGCCAAGGTTGCGGCCGAAAAGCCCGCCACCAAGACCGAGGCGGCGAAGACGATGCGCACCGCCAAGTCTCCGGAGGCACGGTCCGAGGCAGCCAAGGCGCTGAGCTCGACGTCCAAGGCCAAGGCTGCCAACACAAGCACCGCCAAGGCAAGCACCGGCAAGGCTGCCCCGGCGAAGAAGGCAGAGCCGGCCAAGGCTCCGGCGAAGGCTGCCGCGCCGAAGAGGACGGCGGATAAGGCAGCCGCGCCGAAGAGCGAGGCGTCCAAGACGATGCGCACGGCAAAGTCCCCCGCCGAGCGCTCGGCTGCCGCATCGGAACTGGCCTCCACGCCCAAGACCCGGCGCGGCAAGACCGCCACGCCCGCCTCCGGACCGTCTGGCCCAGCCGCCAACGGCCGTGCCAATTAGGCCGGCCTGCTTGATAAATGGAGGCTGAGGCTGCTGACACGCCCCCTCTCCTACCCGGTGGGGGAGGGTGGCTCCCAGGAGCCGCCTTACGCGGTGCTTGCCTAAGTCACCTGCTCCCTCTCCCGCTGCAAGCTGGCTGAGGAGAAAGAACTTCTATCAAGGCACTACTCGCAGCGTGGACACGCTCGGCGGCTGTGTCAGTGATGGTGGGATGCCAAAGCGTGTCCTACCCTACGATTTTACCGAACGTGGCTAGCAGGTCGTCCACTTGTGCGGGCGTCAGCGTTCGGGCATTGGCACCGCGGAGCACAATAGCAAGCTTGGCTGACTCCTCCAGCTCCTCCGCCGCGTACACCGCGTCCGTTAGCGTCGGGCCGGACACGACGGGGCCGTGATTGGCGAGCAACACCGCTTTGGCATCCCGGGCTGCTGCGGCGATCGCCGGCTCCATCGCCGGGTCACCCGGCCGGTAATACGGCACGAGCGGCAGTGAACGACCGATCCGCATGACGAAATAGGGGGTGAGTGGCGCCATCGCCTCGCCGCCGGGTAGGCAGGCCAGCGCCGTCGCCATGGTGGAATGCAGGTGCACCACTGCCCCGGCATCCGGCCGCGTGCGGTAGAACGCGCGGTGCATGAACACCTCCTTCGAAGGCTTGTCGCCGCCGACCGGCGTGAACGCCTCGTCCAACCGCGCCAGCCGCGCCGGGTCGAGCCGGCCGAGCGAGGAGTTGGTCGGCGTGATGAGATAGCCGCCATCCGGCAGGCGCACGCTGATGTTGCCCGCGCTTCCGACGCTGAAGCCGCGTGCGAACAGGCTGGCCCCCAGGGCAACCAGTTCGGCGCGGATAGCGTCCTCGCTCATCAGGCGGCGAACGCCGTCGTGAAGAAGTCCCGCCCGCCGAAATTGCCGCTTTTCAACGCCAGACGTAGCGCCGGGCCGCTACCCTCGGCATAGGTCCAAGGCACGCCGGGATCGATCTCGGCCCCGATGCGCAGGCACTTGACGCCCAACCGCGACACCACGGCGCCGGACGTCTCGCCGCCCGCCACCACCATCCGCCGCACGCCGCGGTCCACCAGCCCGGCGGCGATCGTGGCCAGCGCGTCCTCGATCAGCGTGCCGGCAGCCTCGCGGCCCACCCTTGCCTGCAACGCCGCCACGCGGTCCGGCGTCGCGCAGGCGGCGATGACGACGGGGGTGTCCCCTAGCCTTCCGTCCACCCAGCGCAACGCGGCCTCCGCCAACGCCGCTGCATCTGGCATCGCGAGCGGGTCGAGCTCGAGCGTCGGTACCCGCTCCCGCGCCGCGCCCAGTTGATACAGCGTGGCCCGCGAGCAGGATCCGGCGAGCACCGCGGCGTGCCCTGCCACCGGGGGCAGGGACGCGACGTCCCCCCGTTCGGGCAAGAGTCCAGCTTCCCGGAAATTGGCCGGCAATCCCATCGCGACGCCGGAGCCACCAGTGATGAGCGTGTGCCCGGCCGCCGCCGCGCCGATCGCGACCAGGTCGGCTTCCGTCAGCGCGTCCACAATGGCGTAGCGCCGGCCCTGGTCCTTCAGCGTGCCCATGGCCCGGCGGATCGCCTGCGCCCCCTGGCTCACCACGCCCCACGGCACCAGCCCCACCGTGCCATCGGTCTGCCGCGACAGCACGCGCACTAGGTTCGGGTCCGTCATCGGCGTCAACGGATGGTGCTCCATGCCGCTCTCGCTCAGCAGCGCGTGGCCGACGAACAGATGGCCCTGGAACACGAACCGGTTGTTGGCGGGAAACGCCGGGCAGGCTAGCGCGAAGCCGGCGCCAAGCGCGTGCAGCAGCGCGTCTGCCACAGGGCCGATATTGCCGGCATCGGTGCTGTCGAACGTCGAGCAGTATTTCTGGAATACCTGCCGGCACCCCGCCGCCTGCAGCCAGCGCAGCGCGGCGAGGCTCTCGCCGACTGCCTCGGCCACCGGCGCGGTGCGGGATTTCAGCGCGACGACCACGGCGTCGGCGTCCGGCACGGCGCCATTCGGCACCCCGATCAGCTGCACCGTGCGCATCCCACCGCGCACCAGGGTCGAGGCGAGGTCGGTGGCGCCGGTGAAATCGTCGGCGATGCAACCGAGGATCATGCGAGTGTCGCCGCCACGAACCGTTCCGCCTGGGCTGGCCAATCCGGCAACGCCTGGCCGACACGCCATGCCGCCTCCGCCATGTCCGCGCGGAGCGCCGTGTCGAAGATCACCCGGCGCATCGCCTTGGACAGCCCGTCATGGTCGCCCGGGTGCACGACGACGCCCAGATCCGGCCCGACCAACTCCGCCGCGGCACCCCCGCTCGTCACCGCCACGGGCAGGCCGCGGCAGAGCGCCTCGGCCACCGGCGCACTGTAGCCTTCCCACTGCGTGGTGAGTGCGAACAGGTCGGTGCGCTGCCACTCCGCCTCCAACGCGGCCTGGTCCAGCGCCCCGGCGAAGCGCACCCGGCTGGCGATGCCGGCTTGCTGCGCCAGCGCCTGCAAGGCCGCGGCACAGGCCGAGTCCCGCGCTGCGTCGCCGACGATGACGAGCCGCCACGGCAAGTCGAACAGGCGGGCGAGGGCGCGCAGCAGCACGTCATGCGCTTTGCGCGGCACCAGGGCGCCGATGCAGAGCACGTTGCATTCCGCCCCGCCCGAGCCGGTACTGCGCGGCGCACGCGGCACGCCGGGCCGGACCACGGCGACGTGGTTGGGGTCGACGCCGAACTCGCCCACCAGCCGGTCCCGCACCAGCTCGCTCGTGGCGATCACGCGGCCTAGCAATGGCAAGCGTTCGCGTTCTACCGCTTGCACCGCCGCCCGCGCGGTGTCGTCCGCCAGCGGTGTCGTGTGATGGATCAGCCCGACCGCACCCTCGACTTCGCCAGGGGCCAGCGTGGCGAGGACGGCGCCGTCGATGACCCGGATGCTCCCCGCCGGCTCGTCGGAGAGATGGACTTCATGCCCGGCCCCGGTCAGCGCGTCGGCCAGGTTGCGGACATAGGCGCCGCCGCCCTCGAGCGAGAGCGGCCCCGGCGGGAGCAGGAAGTGGAACGCGGCCATACTGTGGGACTACCACGCCCGGTGCCGCTCGTCTGCCCTTCAGGCGCGTGCGGACAGCGCCCAACCCGTCGTCGGGCGGTTGGCATAGGCACCCGAACGGCCATAGCGCGGTGCCGGCTGAGCGGTACGCGCGGCTCGCGCGATCACACCGAGCACCCGCGTCTGCACGCCGATCGCCCGCTCCAGCAGCCGGCGGTTCTGCGCCGCCTGCTCCATCAACCGCGCCGCGGCCTCCCGCAGCGCCGGGCTGCCGGCCGGCGCTGCGGCCTTGCGCGCGGCCTCGAACGCGGCGGCGGCTTCCGTCTTCTCCGCCAGCATCGCCCCCGCCGAGGGCAGGTCCATCGTCCGCAACGCCGCATTCTCCGAGGCCAGGGCGGCGGCGAGCCGCACCGTGGCGGCGAGCAGGTCGGTCATGGCGTGCTTCTCCTGGGCTGTGCGGGCGACTGGGTCTCCTGCATGTGGATCATCTGGCGGAACACCGGCTGCGCGATGCCAAGCCCGCCAGAGTGGGCGATCTTCTTGGCCATCGCATCGATCAGCATCGGCTTCCACTGTGCCTCG
>CAXSEK010000186.1:0-6386 GCA_964235625.1 uncultured Acetobacteraceae bacterium | reverse complement strand
CGACGACGCGCGGCCGGAGCTGTCGCGATGGGCGTCCCGGTCTGGCTGCCGAGTGGCGTCCGGGCGGTTCGATCCCTGGCCACTGATCGACGCGGCGGCCGACCTGCATGTCGCCGGGGCGGTTCGGCTCGCGCTGCTGGCTATGCTGTCCGGCGTGGCCGTGCATTGCCATCGCCCCACCTGGTTCTCCGGACGCGGGCTGACCGTGGATCACGGCGCCCTCCCTGCCGCGCCGGCTCGCAGCCTCGGGCAGCTGGCCGCGGCGGTGCTAGAGGGCGGGGCCCGGTATCGCGACCCGTTCACGGCACAACCCTGCGAGGCCGGGCGGGCGCTGGACCTGGCGGCGGAGTGGCGCCGGGTCTGCGATGCCAACCGGGGCGTCGCGGCCTGTGTTGGCATGCAGTTCTGGAAACGCCGCCGCATGGCGCAGTTCCTCCATGACGGCACACGGGCCCCCCGCTTCTTCCGCGCCACTTCGCCGGCGATCGCGGCGGCGCGGCAGGCCGGGGGGGCCGTGGCGGGCTGGGCATCGCGCCTGCCCGCGTCGCTCCTAGCCGAGGCCGCCGCGTCCGGCGTCCCCGTGATCCGGGTGGAGGATGGCTTCCTCCGGTCGGTCGGCCTGGGCAGCGACTTCCTGCCCCCCTGCTCCGTCGTGCTTGACCATTCCGGCCTGTATTACGACCCGGCGCAACCGAGTGACCTCGAGACGCTGCTCGCGACGGCGCCATTCCCGCCCGGGATGCTGGCGCGGGCGGCGGGCCTGATCGCCCACATCGCCGAGCGCGGGCTGACGAAGTACAACACCGGCACCGCCTCCCTCCCCGCGATCCCGGAGGGCCGCGCCACGATCCTTGTACCGGGCCAGGTCGCCGACGACCTCTCGGTGACACTCGGCGGCGGGGCGGCGTCCGGCAATGCCGACCTGTTGCGCCGGGTACGGGCGGGCAATCCTGGCGCGTTCATCATCTACCGGCCGCATCCGGACGTGGACGCGGGCCACCGCCGGGGTGCGATCCCCGATGCGGAGGCGTTGCGCCATGCCGACATCGTCTCCCGCGGGGTGCCGATGGGGGCGCTGATCGGCGCCGTGCAGACGCTGCACGTCATGACGTCCCTGGCGGGGTTCGAGGCGCTGCTGCGGGGGCGCCGGGTCGTGGTGTGGGGCCGGCCGTTCTACGCGGGCTGGGGCCTGACGGAGGACATGGCCGCGGTGCCCCGCCGGACCCGCCGGCTGCAGCTGGGCGAATTGGCGGCCGGCGTCCTGCTGCTGTATCCGCGCTACATCGACCCGGTCACCCGGCTGCCATGCCCTGCGGAGGTGCTGGTCGAGCGTCTAGGGACGCCGGAGCTGTGGCGGGCCGGCCCGCTCGTCCAGGCGCGGCGGTGGCAAGGCAGACTGGCGGCCCATTGGCGTAACCCTGGTTCGAGGCGATCGGCATGACGGACCTGACGGCGCCGCAGCACGGCGAACGGCGTGAGTTCCTGTTCCTGCAAGGCCTGGCCGGGCCGTTCTTCGCCCGGCTCGGCCGGGCGCTCGGTGCGGCTGGGCATGGCGTGCACCGCGTCAACTTCCACGGCGGTGACTGGCTGTTCTGGCCGGACCCCGGCGCGATCAACTACCGGGGCCGGTTGCAGCGCTGGCCCGGCTTCCTGCACGGGCATGTGGTAGAGCGCCGCATCACGGACGTCGTGCTGTTCGGCGACTGCCGCCCGCTGCACAAGGAGGCGATCCTGCTGGCGAACCGACTCGGGCTTGCCGTGCACGTGTTCGAGGAAGGGTACATCCGGCCGGATTGGGTGACGCTGGAAGAGGGCGGCACCAACGGCCTGTCCAGCCTGCCGCGCAATCCCGACTACTACCTCGAGCTGGCGAACGGCTTGCCGCCGCTGCCCGAGCTGCCCCCCGGCCCGGTGCCGTTCAGCTTCAAGCGCCGCGCGTTGGAGGACATCGCTTACAACGTCGCCGCCACGGTCATGGCGCCGCTCTATCTCGGCTACCGCACGCACCGGCCCTGGCATCCGCTGGTCGAGTATATGGGCTGGGGCTTGCGGCTGCTGCGCGGGTCCGCCGCGCGCCGACGGTCCGCGGTGGTGAAGGCGCAGCTGGACGCGCATGAGCGGCCGTATTTCGTGTTTCCGCTGCAGCTGGATTGCGACTACCAGATTCGGGTGCACTCGCCCTTCCCCGGCATGGAAGCGGCGATCGACCACGTGCTGACCTCCTTCGCGACGCACGCGGATAAGAGCGCGCTTCTGGTGGTGAAAGCGCATCCGCTCGACAACGGCCTGCGCAACTGGAAGCGGGTGGTGCTCGCGGCCGCCGACCGCATCGGGCTGTCGGACCGATTGCTGTACCTGGAGGACGCCGATATCGCGCTGCTGGTGCGCGATGCCCAGGGCGTGGTGACGGTGAACAGCACGACGGGCACGCTGGCGCTGGCCTACGGGGTCCCGGTGGCGACGCTGGGCCGCGCCGTCTACGACATCCCCCGGGTCACGCACCAGGGTGGCCTCGACAGCTTCTGGACGGCGCCGGATCGGCATGAGCCTGCGGTGTTCCAGGCGTTGCGCCGGGTGCTGATCGAACGCTGCCTGATCCGCGGCGGCTTCTTCAGCGACGCGGGCCTGGCCCTGCTCGTCGATGCCGCGGTGAGCCGCCTGGTGGTGAGCCCGGCGGCCAGCCCGCTGCTGGTAGCGGCCGCAGCGGAGCAGGCCGGACCGGGCCTGCTCGCGGCGCGCACCGGATGAGGAACCGTCCGATGGCGGTGCTGCTGACCGGCGCTTCGAGCGGGCTCGGGGCCGGTCTCGCCGTGTCCTATGCGGCGGCCGGGAGCACCCTCTGGCTCACCGGGCGTGACCAGGCCCGGCTGGAGGCAGTTGCGGCGCGATGCCGGGCGGCGGGGGCGACCGTGCACACGCGCTGCCTGGACGTGACGGACGCCGATGCGATGGCGGGCTGGGTGCTGGAGGCGGATGAGGCAACCCCGCTCGACTTAGTGGTGGCCTGTGCCGGCGTGTCGGCCGGGCCGCATCCGGATGGCACGCCGGAGGGCGTCGGGCTCGCCAGCATGCAGATCCGCACCAACCTGCTCGGCGCGGTCAACACGCTGGAGCCGTTGCTGCCGGTCCTGCTGGCGCGCCGGTCCGGGCACGTCGCCGTGGTGTCCTCGGTCGCGGGGCTGCGCGGCTTGCCTTACAGCCCGGGCTACAGCGCCAGCAAGGCCGGGGTGCGGGCCTATGGCGAAGGGCTGCGGGCGTTCCTCGGCCGCCGCGGCGTTGCGGTGAGTGTGGTGGTGCCCGGTTTCTTCGACACGCCGATGACCGACCGGTTCAAGGGCGACAAGCCGTTCCTGCTGTCGTTGGACCAGACGGTCGCGATCGTTCGCCGCGGACTGGACCGGCGCCAGGCGCGGATCGTGTTCCCCCGGCTGCTGGCGCTCGGGATCACGCTCACCGACCTGATGCCGGCCTGGGCCGGGGATCTGATCCTACGCAGCGTGCGGTTCCACATCGTCCCGGGGCAGTGATGGGCGGAGCCGTGCGTCTCGCCTGCGGACTGCTGGTCTGCCTGGCCACGTGGCGGTTCGTGCTGCGGCAAGGGGCTGGCGCCGGGCCATGGCCGGGTCGCCTGCCGATCGCGGCGGGGCTGGACGTGGCGCCCGTGCTGCTCGGGTTTGCGGCCGGGCTCGCGATGCTAGCCCGCCCCGTGCTGGCGGGGCTGGCGGTGGCCGGCCTCGCGGGTGGGCTGTCGCTGGCGGACCGGGTCAAGCGCCTGGTGCTGCAGGAGCCCGTGGTGTTCGCCGACCGGGCCGAGCTGCCGGAGGTAGTGCTGCATCCCGGGCTGTATCTGCCGTTCGCCGGGTCGGCCTTCGTGCTGGGGGGGGCCGGTCTGGTGCTGGCGGCCGTCGTGGCCGCCGCTGCCTGGGTCGAGCCGCCGCTCTGGCAGCGGTCGGTCCCGGCGGGAGTGGCGGAGGCAGCCGCGGCGGGGCTGATCGCGTTCGGCTGCTTCCACGTGACATCCTTGCGGCGGGGCTTGGTGGACCGTGTGGCTGCCACCTACACCGCTGCACTGGCGCCGAGCCTGGACCCGGCGGCGGATGCCAGCCGATTCGGCCTGCTCGCGACCATGCTGGTGCACGCGACGATCGCGCATTCGGAGCGGCCGGCGCGGCAGGTTCGGGCCTGCGCGCGGCCGGCGCTGCCGTTTCCCTCGCGTGGCGGCCCCGTGGTGATCGTGCAGGCGGAGTCGTTCATGGACCCGGCGCGGCTGCATCCGGATCTGGCCGGGTTGCTGCCGGCGTTCACGGCTCCGGCGGGGCAGCGCGGGCGGCTGGCGGTACCGGCCTGGGGCGCCAACACGGTCCGCAGCGAGTTCACCGTGCTGGCCAGGGTCCCGGAGCAGGAGCTGGGCCTGGATCGCTTCAACCCGTACGAGCGCTTCGTCGGGCCCGGCACCAGCTTCGCGTCATTGCCGGCCGCCGCCCGTGCTGCCGGTTACCGGACGGTGTTCGTGCATCCGTTCGACCTGCGGTTCTACGGCCGCCGCCGCGTGCTGCCGCGGCTGGGCTTCGACGAATTGGTGGGCCCAGAGGCGTTCGCCGGGGCGGCCAAGCGTGGCACCTACATCGCGGACGAGGCGATCGCCGCCGTGGTGGCCGAGACAGTGCGGACCCGGGGTCCGCGTGTGCTGGTGTTCGCTGCGACGATGGAGGCTCATGGCCCCTGGTCCGAAACGGCGTCGGGTGAGCGGGTCGTGCTCCCCGCCAGCTTGCAAGGTGTCGAAGCCGGCCAACTCGGCCGCTGGTTGTGGCACCTGCAGGGCACGGACCGTATGCTCGCCAGCTTGCAACGGATGGTCGCGGCCGAGGATGGTTGGCTGGCGCTGTATGGCGACCACCAGCCGAGCCTGCCGGGTGCATTCGCCGCGGCCGGGCTGACCGACCGCCGCACCGATTACGCGATCTGGGGCGGCCCGGCGGATACCGGGCGCCAGCTCGATCTTGATGCCGACCAGCTCGGGGGGGCGCTGACGGGACTGATGTATGCCGCCCGGCTGCAGCATGTGAGGCAGCCGGCATGACGCGCCTGGTGCTCGACCTGTCGCGCACGTTGTCGCGGGCGATCCATTCCGTCCCGACCGGCATCGACCGGGTGGAGATGGCGTATGCCGAGGGCCTGCTGACGCGGGCCGGTGAGCGGCTGGACTTCGCGGCCGTGCACCCGCTGGGCCGCTTCGGCCTGCTGCCGCGCAAGGCGGCCGAAGCGTTCCTGGCGCTGACCGCGCTGCGCTGGCGGCACGGTGCCGAGGATGACGGCGCGGCGGCCCGGGCGGCCCGCGGCCTGCTGCGCTCAGTCCTGCTCGGTGGCGACCTGCTGTCGGCCGCCCGGCTGCGGCGCAGCGCGGCCCAGGCCGCCTACCTGCTGATGTCGCACCATCATCTGGACCGGCCGGCGACGATCGAGACGGCGACCCGCGGCGGCAAGCTGTCCTTCATCTGCTTAGTGCACGACCTGATCCCGCTCGAATTCCAAGAATATGCCCGGTCGGCTGAACCGGCCCGGCACCAGCGCCGGATCGAGACGGTGGCGCGCCTAGCCGATGGCGTGGTGGTCAACAGCCACGCCACGCACCGCTCGCTGCAGCCCTGGCTCGAGCCTGCCAGGCCGGTTCCCGTGCTGGTCGCCCCGCTCGGCGCCGACGTGCAGCCGGCCCGGGCGGCCGGCCCGCCGATGGCGGGCGATGACCGCCCCTATTTCGTGTTCCTGGGGACGATCGAGCCGCGCAAGAACCACCTGCTCGCCCTGCATGTCTGGCGCCGCCTGGCGGCCGAACTCGGGCCCCGTGCGCCGCGGCTGCTGCTGATCGGGCGGCGCGGGTGGGAGGTGGAGCAGGTGATCAACCTGGTCGAGCGGTGCGAACCGCTCCGGGGCCTAGTGGTGGAGCAGGGCAATTTGCCGGACCGCGATGCGCTTGCCCTAATGCGCGGAGCGCGGGCGCTGATCCTGCCCTCCTTCGCCGAGGGCTACGGCCTGCCGGTGGCCGAGGCGCTGGCCCATGGCGTTCCCGTGCTGTGCAGCGACCTGCCGGCCTTTCGCGAAGTCGGGCAGGACGTGCCCGAGTATTTCGACCCCGTGGATGGGATGGCGTGGTTGCGGGCCGTGCAGGACTACGCCGGCGCCGACTCCGTCCGCCGGGCCGCGCAGCTCGCACGGCTGCGGCATTGGCGCCCCCCGTCCTGGGGCGATCACGTCGCCGCAGCGCTCGACTTCACGGACGAGGTGTCACGACAGCCCGGCAACAGGGCGGCAACGCCGATGCTGGCCCTAGACATGGCGCGCCGGAACTGACTACGCCTCTCGAACGCCGAGCCTGATCTGCGTGCGTA